>JAPOUL010000093.1 GCA_026708685.1 Bacteroidota bacterium | reverse complement strand
AATCATTGATGAGAAAAAATAAAATAACAGAAAAGATAAAATGAATTAAATTATAGTGTTTTGTATAAGTTATTTATGGACGAGCCCTTAGAGTAGTTCTCAAAGCATTTGAAGCAGAATCGTAGTCATCCATTATGTGTTTATAGAATTGAGTTCTAATTGGAATCTTAGAGAGAAGTTGTTTGATGTCATGGATTGTGCAATTGTATTCTTGAATTTGATTTTCCAAATCAGATATAAACTGTTCAAAAGCTCTGTTGAAGTAACCTTCAAGAACATCAAAACGTTCGGCTGGGATTTCTTGTTCACAAAATTGGCAAATCGTGTAATTGTTCGTTTGATGCAAATCTAATCCTTTCCGAACCCACTCGCCTAATTCACGATCATGTTTTAATTTATCAATCAATGATGTAGTAACTGTTTTGGATAGTAACACAGAAACTGAACTGGCGAGGTCATCAATATTTAGGGTAAGAAATGATAATTCGGATATAGTATCCTTAATCTCCTCTTTTATCTGGTGGAAATGACTGGTTCGTTGATCGTGTGATAATATGCTAAGCCGGTAGTTTTCCTTGTCCAATAATTTATTTAGATCTCGACTATAATGAGTTTTGTTGTACTCATCGTAAATTCTGGATTTACCGGCACGCATTTGTTCCTTAATTTCCTTGGCTTGATGAATGCAATAGTCATCTAAATGTTTATTTGCATTACGAGTTTCTTCCTTCAACCTAGACAAGGATTCACGTTTTGAGAGCAATTCTCTTTCGAGAGTTCCAATTTGTTTCTTCTTTTCAGCACTTTCTTGGCCCAGTACCAATATTAATGGGATGTTTTGACCTTTAACTGGAAACACATTCTCCTCTACAAAATCGCGATTAAAGACGCGAACTTGAATTAGATTATTAGGGAAATCAGATTTAGTAAATTGGGAATTATCAGTGATTACTTTGAATTGGCTTCTTGGGGGGAGGTCAGATCCATTTTCTATATGACGGAATACACGACTTAATGTTGTCTTACCAGATGCGTTAGCACCAAGGATTAGGTTGAATCTACCGAATGATGGTAGATCATTCGGCCAAGAGAAGTTATCAAATGGACCTGGAATCTTGAGATTTAAAAATTTGGAAATTTTCGACATTTTTTAGTGAAATTGAGGTCACATGGGGCCATTTGGATATTGTTATAATAAATATTCCCCAGTGCAATACATATTGTCTGGACTACTAATGTCTTAGCCGCTACTCCAGTTGGTAGGGATGCTTTTGTAAACTGAATACTTATTGAGAAACTCACAGGTTTAATGAGGTGGGTAATGAGAGTATTCAGTAGATCATCAGTCAGAACATATAGAGCATACTCATTAGTAAAATGAGGTAAATTAGTATAGAAATGCTTCAACTTTGAGATGAATTATAAAGTTTCTGTATTCAGACAAGCAAGATACGCGAGACCTCTCTAAGATTGTCAGAGTCATGTCAAGTTTCAATTGCAAAGTTTGGTTGGATGAGGGACAAGGACAGTTTTTGAATTTAATCTCTATTGATCATTAATAGCTACAATTTGGAAGATGAGGTTTTATTAATTGAAATTGGATTTAAGTCCAGTTTTTTGATCTTGAACCTTACGAACTGTTATTAGTATCAACTCCAGTTATCAAGTTTTGAGCAAGATGACTTGCTCATTTTAACGGGATATTAATTTGTTGAACTATATTTGTCAAGAATCATATGACCGATTTTTACACAAACACCTTATATGAGACGGTTTAACGTTTTATTTCTCTTACTGCTGGTTACATCTTCTACTGCTTTTGCTCAAGCAGGTAAGATTGCAGGAAGGGTTACGGATGATTCTGGATCTCCTTTGCCAGGTGTAAATCTGATTATTCCGTCTACCTTACAAGGAGCTACATCTGATATTGATGGGTATTTTACCATTCTAAATGTATCTCCTGGCACCTACAGTCTTCGGTCTTCATTTATAGGATTTGCTACACAGACTGTTGAAGGAATTCGTGTCAATATAGATCAAACAACAACAGTGAATTTACAACTTGTGGAAGATACTGTTGGACTTGATGAACTCGTGGTGACGGCTGAATTGCCTGTTGTACAAGCTGACGTTTCCAATAGCCAACTCAATGTGACCTCTGATCAAATAGAAGCATTACCCGTCTCAAGTATTAACAGTGTCGTGGGGCTTCAAGCTGGTATTCAGGGGTTATCCGTTCGCGGTAGCGGTTCGGATGAACTTTCGTTTATGGTGAATGGACTCACACTAAGAGATGAACGAAATAACGCTCCATACACGAGTATCAGCCTTTCATCCGTTGAAGAAGTGCAAGTACAGACGGGTGGATTCAATGCAGAATATGGTAATGTAAGATCAGGAGTCGTGAATGTGGTGACAAAAGAAGGAGATCGTAGTAGATATTCAGGAAATGCAATTGTCCGCTTCAGTCCGCCCTCACAAAAACATTTTGGTCCACGCGCAGATGATCCTAATTCGTACTGGATTCGTCCCTTTATAGACAGTGATGTTGCTTGGACGGGTACTGAAGCGGGTGGATGGGATGAATTTACACAGTCTCAATATCCTACATTTGAAGGATGGATCTCCATCTCTGAGGAAAGACTCAAAGATGATGATCCTACCAATGATATGACACCCGAAGCTCTTCAACAAGCCTTCTTATGGCAACACAGGAAGCCTATGGAAGTTGTTCAACCCGACTATAATGTTGATGTAGGCTTCGGTGGCCCTGTGCCTTTTATTAGTCAATACTTAGGTGCACTTCGGTTTTATGCCTCTGTACGTGCTGATCAAAGTATGTATCTTATTCCGTTAAATTCAGATCGTTACGAGGAATGGTCAGGTCATCTTAAAGTGACAGCAGATATTGCCTCTGGAATGAAACTTACCCTTGAGGGTTTGAGAGGTCGCATCACGGGGACATCATTAAGTAGGACAGGACAACCAGGGGTGTTTAGATCTTCATTCAGTATTGCACGTGAACTGAGCAGGGTCAGTTTTATTGATGCCCGAATCTATTCTACTGATTATTGGGCTCCAACTGAAGTTAATAACTACATGGGTGGATTGAAACTAACCCATTCGCTTAGTTCAAATACGTTTTATGAAGTTCGGTTGAATGCATTCCGATCTAACTATGATACAAACCCAGGTCGATTGCGAGACGAAGCACCCGTTGTTACGTTCGGAGGTGTAGGATTTGATGAAGCTCCTTTTGGTTTTCAGCCAAGGCCAACCTTTGGAGTTGATGGGATGAGAACTGGTGTGGGAATGAGTAATGCTCGTGATTCAAGTGTTGTAACAGCCTACAATATCAAAGCAGATCTCACCAGTCAATTAAATCGATTTTTACAGATAAAGACTGGAGTAGAGTACAACCTTTCTGATTCACGAGTGAATTACGGTCGGTTTGATGAATTCCTACCAAGTAGTAATTCTCATTCTACATGGGAGCGTACTCCTGTCCGAGGAGCTGCTTATGCACAGAGCAAACTGGAGTTTGCTGGCATGATTGCGAATTTGGGTTTAAGGCTTGATTATTTCAATGCAGGGGGAGATTGGTACAGTTATGATCCATTCTCACCAGCATTTAGTGCAAGATTTGCACCCGTCATAGATACTTTGCTAACGCAAGATCCGACTAAACATATTGTTTCAATCAGTCCGCGAATGGGAGTCTCGTTCCCAATTACAGAGTTTAGCAAACTATATTTCAATTACGGACATTTTCGCTCCTTGCCCGATCCGAACAATTTGTTTCTTTTGAGAGAGTTTACCACTACGGGTCAGATAAGCCGCGTTGCTAATCCAAATAACCCATTACCGAAGACGGTTGCTTACGAACTTGGTTACGAACAATCACTGTTTGACCAGTTGTTGATTCGAATGGCTGGGTACTACAAGGATGTTTCTCTACAACCATTTTTGACAGAATATATTAGTAGAGATGGACAAGTGAATTATACCGTGAATGAGCCAAATTCATTTGAAGATATCAGAGGATTTGAAGTGACGCTATCGCGTAACCGTGGTAAATGGGTTCAAGGATTCATTAACTACACCTATATGGTGTTTACTTCTGGATATTTTAGCTTACGCAGAAACTTTGAAAATCCAACAGCACAGAGAGAATTTTCTGAAAGTGATACTGAACGTCGTCGTGCATCATCGCGTCCAGTTCCAAGACCCTATGGGCGTTTGAACCTTGACTTTTTGACTCCGGCTGATTTTGGTCCTCGTATTGCTGGTTATCCAATTTTTGCAGATTGGCGTGTTAGTGTGATTACGAATTGGCAACAGGGATCTAAATTTACTTGGACGGGTGGTGGTGCGATTCCTGGTGTCCTTAATAATGTTTCTTTCCGTGATAATTGGAATACAAATCTTCGTTTTACGAAGAATATTGTGATTGCTGGTAACAGAGCCCAATTGTTTGTTGATATCTTTAATGTGTTCAATCGCCGGACTCTCTCGTTTAATGGGTTTATTGATGGTAATGATCAGTTGTCTTATTTGAGATCTCTTCATTTACCAGAATCGGATGATTATCAGACGAATATACCGGGGGATGATAAGATTGGCTCTTATCGTTCTTATGATGTTGCTTATCAACCGATGCAACGTATTGCTACCCGAGAGAGTATTACCGAACCCCACGAAAGAGTGATCTATTGGGAATTTGAATCACGACAGTATATATCTTATCGTGATGGAAGCTGGGTTCAGGCTGATCAGCAAGTGGTTGATCAAGCCCTTAAGGATAAGGCTTACATTGATATGCCGAATCAGAGTTTTCTTACCTTCCTAGATCCTCGTGATATTTTTTGGGGAATCCGGTTGTCATTTTAATTGATGAAACATTCTATGATAACATTTTGGATCAGATGTATGATGAGCGTGAGTGCACTTGCATTCGTATGTATTGCATCTCTTCCAGTGCAAGGTCAGTTTATCAATAAGTGGTTATCGGCTGGATCTCTTCACAACTGGTATTCTGAAATTGGTAGTGAATGTGAGGTTTGCGGTTTTGTAGGGCGACAGCAAGATGGCCTACGTTGGCCTGGAATTTATCGGTTTAGAGATTCTCAAGCTGCTAAGGCTTTATGGATAGGTGCTACGAATGTCACAGATGACATCGGAACGAATTATCCTTATCGTGTAGTTCATGTTGGACCTCGTGTATCTGGAGGTGGAGAATTTTTTCCATTGCGATTTGATTTAATTAGCCGCCTGCCTCCTACATCGGTGTTGGTTGATGGAGCGATTACAGAACCAGAAGCGTCTATGGCTACGGATTTTGATGACGCTACGATTGAATCAGATGTCATGATTGTGAACGAGACCAACTCGCTTCTTGGAATTTCCATGGAGCGTAGGATTCTTCAGTTCACACAAGAATATCATGATAATTATCATATTCTTGAGTATACGTTCACTAACACGGGAAATACAGACGATGATCCAGAGATAGAACTTCCTAATCAGACGCTGGAGGGGGTTTATTTCTTTTTTCAGTGGAGGCTCTCGGTAGCGAAGGAGACTCGATATGTCATTGGAAATGGAACGAGTTGGGGACTCAATGCTATGTTGGATACTCGTGGAGATGGTGTCAAGGTGGACCCTCCAGATGAGAATTTTAGGGCGCAGTATGTATGGCATGGTAATTTTCCACCCTTTAATGCTTATGACAATCTTGGTGGACCTATCTTGCCTCAAGCACTTCCCGCCGTGAATATCGCACCAACGGACACAACAGGTCGCCTTGGTGCCTCTCAGTTTGTTGGTGTGGTTACCTTACATGCTGACACATCTCCATCGGATCAGACGGATGATCCTAATCAACCGACTACGACTTCATGGATTGGATCTGATGATCCTTACACCTCTCAGAATGATGCATTCAATCCTTCAAAAATGGAAGTTGAATACGAGGTAATGTCGGCTGGACATAAAGAGCCTCGTCATGCTGATGTTGTAGAGCCAAGCGGCCTATCTGGGTTTTTGGATCCTGTTGGGGATCCAAGTCTGGGAACGCCTGGTGGATACTCAAATGCGAACGGCTATGGCCCTTACACGATGGCTCCAGGCGAAAGCATACGCATCGTGATCGCCGAGGCCGCAGCTGGGTTGAGCCGAGAAGCGAATAGTGCAATTGGTCGGGCCTATAAAGAATCGGGAGCAAGTGATAGTTCACCCATTACCTATGCATTTGGTGGACAGACTCATACCATGACCAAGAATGAATGGGTATTTACGAGTAGAGATTCGTTGTTTCAAACGTTTCGAAGGGCTCTTGCCAACTATGAATCAGGATATAGCATTCCTCGTGAACCTGCTCCGCCGAGTGTCTTTGAGGTTGATGGGGGAGGGGATCGTATTCTGCTGAGCTGGTCGCCTCATGCTACCGAGGCATTGCCCGAAAGTTGGGAGATCTATCGTGCACAGGGACGCTTTGATAGTACGTATACCCTAGTGCATACGGCCTCATCAGGTGATACTAGTTTTGAAGATACCACCCCGATTCGAGGCATTGATTACTATTACTACATGGTTGCCGTAGGAAGTGCAAGCCAAAATAACGGCACTGGTCTTACGCCGAGTGGCCGATCTTTGCGAAGTTCGCGTTATTCTACGCAAACGTATACACCCACGCGCTTGAAGCGACCGGCGGGTGCATCGCTTTCGGATGTACGGATTGTGCCGAATCCATTTAATATCGGTTCCAGTCCGTTTGTGCGATTTCCAGATCAGACGGACAAGCTTGCCTTTTTTAATATTCCTGGTCGTTGTACGATTACGATCTATACCGATCTGGGTGAACTCGTAGATGAGATTGAGCATGTAGATGGTAGTGGAGATGAATTCTGGGATCACACGACTTCATCAAGACAGATTGTATCCAGTGGGTTATACATTGCTGTGATTACCGATTTAGATACGGGTGAGAGGATTATCAAGAAGTTTGTTATTATACGCTAAGGCCAGATGAAGCGATTGAGTTACTTATTGCTGATTCTGATGGTCGTGACCGTGGGTTCGGTTACTGCACAACAGCAAAAACTTGCTCAGACGGCCATGAAGTTTCTGTCCGTATCTGTGGACCCTCGTGCAGCTGCATTAGGAGATGCCTTGACCGCGGTGAGTCATGGTGCCACCTCACTTTTTTATAACCCAAGTGGGATGGCATGGCAGGAAAGTAATCTGGATATTATCGTGGGACAGACCCAATGGATTGCAGAGATCAATTACTCGGTGGCTAGTCTGTCGTTTCGTCCTGGTTCGGGGCGATTTGGTGTGATTGGATTTTCAGTATTGATGGTGGACTATGGTGATTTGGAAGAAACGATCCGGTTTGATAATGATCAGGGCTTTTTAGATGTAGGGACGTTTTCTCCATCGGCGTGGAGTTATGGTGTTGGCTATGCACGGAAGTTTTCGGATCGTTTTTCGGTCGGGTTACAGGTCAAGATGGTCAATCAGTATTTGGCTAATTCCGTGATTGGCATGGATGGGGAAGGGGAGTATATGCGTGAGAATGTAGAAGAGCGTGTTTTGGCCTATGATTTTGGTGTGTTATACAAGACTGGATTCCGTAGTTTGAATTTTGCGGTGAGTGCTCGCAATTTTGCCCCAGAGATCACGTTCAGTGAAGAGGGGGTAGCCTTACCGTTGACACTCAACATCGGTGTCTCCATGAATATGATGGATCTCATTAATCAGGGATCCACTGTGCATGAATTCCTCCTATCGGTGGATGCGGCGAACCCGCGTGATTACTCGGAGCAGATCAAGGTAGGGGGGGAGTATACCTTCCTTCAGACGTTCATTCTTCGTGCTGGCTATGCATTCCCTACCGATGAGCAAGGGATTACCTTTGGTGTTGGCTTAAAGCAGTCATTGAACAGGTTTGGCTTTGGTGCTGACTACTCGTACACGGACTTTGGTGTGTTTTCCAATGTCCATCGTATCGCCTTCAGATTTTCATTGTAGCCTGATGAACCATTGTTATCTGATTGGTTTCGTGTTGGCCTTCCTGCTGGTGGGTACTGGTTGTGATTCGGGAACAGCTCCAAGCCTGTACGATCCTGACCGCAGTAGTCTTTCTGATCCTACGATTGATACGGTTTCACCTGAGGGCAGTGCGTTGGCAGGTGTTGATGTTGTTACCATTAATGGGAGTAATTTTTCTACTCAGCCCAGTGATAACCTTGTCTATTTTGGTACGGATCGGGGTAATGTCATGGAAGCAACCTCAACTCAACTTCGAGTGCTTGCTCCCAATAATCCCCTGCCCGAATTACAACTTCGCATGTCGGTAGTGGGAGCCGAGAATTTTAGTAACAGTATCTCATATGGACTTGATCCTCCATTCATTGAATTTGGAGATGTGAAAGATTTTGAAAGTATTTTTGGAATTGCTACGGATGATACGGGAAACGTCTTCGCTTCAATAGTTGAGTTTGGTCTTCCACTTGGGATTTTTCAAATAACTCCTGAGGGTGAACGTGTTGAATTTGTTAGTTCATCATTTCCGTGGGCTGATTTGGAATTTGGATCGGATAACGCACTTTATGGTGTTAGAAATGTACGAGCATTATTCAGAGTTCCTTCCAGTGGAAACAACTTTGAGGTATTTGCCGTAATTCCCAATGCCACAACTCAATTAGTGACAATTGCAATTGATTCAAACAACCGAATTTGGGCTGCCGGGAACAACACCGAAATTTATAGGATAGATTCTGACAAAACAATCAAATCATATTCATTTGATTGTGATGTTCGTGATTTAACTCTATATAGAGATTTTCTTTATGTAGCAGGCACTCAGGGAGAAACTACTGGAATTTGGCGTTTCCCAATTGACTCCAATGGTGATTTGGGTCAAGCTGAGATAATTATTGATCTCACTTCAACAGGTACAATCCCTCATGCCTTGGCATTTTCTGTCGATGGACATATATATGTGGGGAGTGATAATGTGGATCCTGTTCTCTTAATAAGTCCTAACGGTGATGCTACGGCATTATATCCTAGTATTCTGAATCAGCAGGTTCGCAAGTTTGCTTGGGGGCCTGAAGGTTATCTATATGCCGCTATTCCTTCCATAGATGCATCTCCCTCGGGTGTTGTGCGTATAACTACTCGTAAGGTTGGATATCGAAAATTTGCTTTATTGCAAAAATAGCCTTATATTCATGCAGGATTTAGGTCCTCTTCTATAATAACTATAACTAATCATTTTTATTATGACTCGTAAATCGCTTCTATTCTTAGCCACATTTCTGATTGTGAGTAGCTCTGTTAGTGCTCAGAACTGGGAATTTGTTGGAGTATTTCCTCCTGATTCGTCATTAACCAGTGCCACGCAGGGAGTAGCAGTTGATGCTGCTGGGAAAGTATGGGTTGATCAAACTTATGAGACCCCAGTTCTTGACGAAGACAGTACTACATTATTTGTGTCTGCTCCTCTTCATGTTTTTAATCCTGACGGTACTAGGCCTTGGGATCCCATTCACGTTATTGAGGGAGATACACTGAAAGCTTTCGTCAATCGTGAAACTGGCTCGGCCAGATATGCCCTCGCTTTTATTTCTGGTGTTAAGTCAGACCACAATGGTGACATCATTGTCACTTTGAGACGTACTGGTCAAAATCTTGGGAGTAAGTTTGTCAGATTTGATCACAAGACTGGTGAGATCAAGAATTCAATCGTTCTTGGTGATGATGCTAATACCCCCTATTCTCAGCCTGTTTCCCCAGGAATTGACGAAAACGGTAATATCTATATAGGGCAAGTAGTCTCACGTGGCCGTCCAATAGGTATACTATCACCAGAATTCGGATTTTTGGGGCTTGTTACTGATGCCGCACCGGGAATTGCTCGTAATTTAGAAGTTACCGCTGATGGGAATTCAGTATATTGGCCTGATGCAGTAGGGACTGCCAAGCCTGGGCTTGCTAAATTTACTCGTGCAGACGAGTTTTCTCCTTTCACGTCGCAGTTCAATCCTGCAGATACAACTGGATTACTTCATGAAGGACTGCGTTCTGAGTCTAGTTCTCGCGATCCTAGAACTGGATATATCTGGTTTGGAAACGGGAGTGATCATACTGGGTCATTAGGTTCTAGGTCATTTTCTTCATTGACTTGGTATGCAGTTGATCCTGCTTCTGATGAGATAGTAGATAGTCTAAGTTTTAATTTAAGCGAAGATGAGTCACTTGATAACCCTCTCACGCGTGCAATGGGATTTTCCCCTGATGGGATGGAAGTATATGTAGGTATATACAACACCGGTATTCCTGCATTGCAGAAATTTAAGTACGTCAGTCCGACCAACATTCAGCGTGATCCTGTTGAAATTCCTGATGGATTTACGCTGTCTCAAAACTACCCGAATCCTTTCAATCCTCAAACGAATATTGAGTTTGAGATGAGAGATGCTGGCCTTGCATCGCTCAAAGTCTATGACTTGTTAGGCAGGGAAGTTGCTACACTTGTGGATGAGCATTTAGTTGCTGGTAAGTATACTGCTACCTTTAATGCAACTGATTTACCCTCAGGTTCCTATGTATATCAACTGGATGTCGCAGGAAACCGTCTCAGTGGTAAAATGACTCTTGTGAAGTAGGCGTTGTTATTCATTACAAGAAAAGGGTATCCCTTCAATATGATGGGATACCCTTTTTTATTGAATTGATCGATAGTGTTCATGAAATTCTTATAAATTGATTAAAGTGAAAGCAAGCAACCCCTTGATCTTTTCGTGATGTGTGGCTTGATGGTGGATGCTTATAGTCTTCGCAAGAAGACTGCAGAATGTGAGAAACTCCTATCAAAGATTCTTGAATCTCATCCTGGCAATGATACTGAATTCAAAACTTCTAAATTCATGTCAAACAAAGGATATTGGAGTAGCCTCCCAATTGATGAACGAATGCAATTCTTGAGAAAAATTTGCGAATTTGCTTGCGAGCGTGGAAATCAAATCTATGGATTTGCACTATCGATATCTTCTCTCACCTCCGATAGTAAGCAGATTAGCCCTCCAATTAACAAAACTCGTCATTGGCAAATCTCTGCTATGTTTATTGCCTCTCTGGTGCAGAAAAAAATGCAAAAAATAGGTAATAATAAGGGACATACGGTGTTAGTTATTGATGATAACAAGGTTGAAATGTCGCATTTTCAGGAAGAGATTCATGCAAAGAATCCATGGTTTGACGGCCTTTATCAAGTTCGCAATAACAAAAAATCAAGAGATTGGAAAGCCCTAAAGGAAAAAGATCGTTTCGATCAAATTATCAATACCCCTTTTGCTGTTAAGTCAAATCACTCCACTCTTATCCAAGTAGCGGATGCAATTTGTTATGTTTATCGTAGATACCTTGAATTGAGAACTACACAGAACTCGTCTGATGATTTAGATTACTACACAGAGTTATTTCAGATTTTAGAAAATAGTAGAGTAAAATTAGGACAGTGTCCTGCCAACAATCAATGTCTCAAGTTCTATAGGATGATTAAGCACTATGAGTGGTCACTATAATTGTTAGACACATTAAACACAATAATGATTAAGAGCTTGAAAAATAGGTCTTGTATTATATTCATAATACACTGCTGAACCAATCACTCAGATATTGAGTCCTTATACTTAATTTTGATGACGATAGAAATTATTCCAGTACTGTTAATCAGAGTTCTATGTTGAATCGTAATTGAAGTGAATACTGACCATTGATGGATCAATCTGAATTATCAACAATCCAAGGGAACAAAATAATTATCACTTAGTATACGAGCTTATATTCTTCTCTCGTTTGTAGGGTTGATTAGTGCTATTCCTTTTAACTAAAAATTTGATAATATGCCTTGTAGAGTTGGAATTACTACGGATCTTGAGCGTCGTCATCAAGAATGGTTGCAAAAATATCCTGATTTGAGAAATTGGGAGGAACACGGACCATATCCATCACGTGATCATGCCCAACAAATTGAAAATAGTTTGGCTAGTCAGCGCAATTGCATATCTCATCCAGGAGGGCGTGAACCTGAAAACGGACCATGGTTTGTTTACTATTTTGAATATTGATGTTCAAGTGTTTTCAAAGATTTTACGGACACTCTTTATCATCGGAGGCTATATAAAACCTCATCGTTATAGTAGAAGTATTGCCTTTGAGAACTGGAATGATTACATTTTATGGGCTCAAATCGCTCATTGGCGAGTCCTAATTGAGACTGAGAGTATTTCTGTCTCTGGATTATTGTTGAGTTGTAGGCTGCGTGGTGTATGTTTTTTGCTTATGCCATCAATCATCATCCGCAATATATCGTGTTAGGGATGTGATCTGGAAGCAAGTGATTAATTAGATATAGTTTTACAACGAATCGTGTGGGTACAGGTCTAAACCTCCGCAGAAGAAGAGAATAGCAATGCGGAAGTTTTCAAATCTTCTGTATCCTCTTCCAATGGTTTTGACTTCTTGAA
>JAPOUL010000104.1 GCA_026708685.1 Bacteroidota bacterium | reverse complement strand
CTTGACCGCTGGCACTGCCCGTCACTACCGGGTGCGTGCCATCAACTCGGTAGGTAATAGTGGATGGTCTAATACGGCGAATGCGACAACCGTTGCAGCCACGGCCACCTTTCCTGATGCACCAACGGAACTCACGGCAACCGCCTCTGGACAAACCATCATCAACCTGAGTTGGACCGCTCCGAGAAATACGGGCGGTGCGCCCATTAGCGACTACCGTATTCTGGTGTCCGAAGACGGAATTGATTTTACTACAATACTGGTGTCGAGTCATACCACAACCAGCTATTCGCACACCGGCCTGGCCCCTGGCACCACCCGTTACTATCGTGTCAGTGCAATCAACTCTGTTGATAGAAGAGGTCCAGTGTCCAATACAGCCAATGCGACAACTGCTACACGCACGGCGACTGTCCCGGGTGCACCGATTTCGCTCACGACAACGGCTGATGGATCAACGATCATCAATCTGAGTTGGACCGTTCCGGCAAGTAACGGCGGTGCGGCAATCAGCGGCTACCGGATTGAGGTGTCTATCGACGGGGGAACCAATTTCTCGCAACTGGTAGCACGTCAGAGCACGACCAGCTATTCGCATACTGGCCTCAGTGCTGGCTCAGCCCGTCACTACCGGGTGCGTGCCATCAACGCGGTTGGCAATAGTGCATGGTCCAATACAGCCAATGCCACCACCGATGCGGCTACGGCTCCGACAGCCCCGAGATCATTGACGGCGACGGCTGTTGGGCAAACCACCATCTACCTGAGTTGGACCGCTCCGGCAAGGAATGGCGGCGCGGCAATCAGCGGTTATCGGATTGAGGTGTCTACAGACGGTGAAACCAATTTCTCGCAACTGGTGGCAAGTCAGAGCGCGACCACCTATTCGCACACCGGCCTAAGTGCTGGCGACACTCGTCACTACCGGGTGCGTGCCATCAACTCGGAAGGCAATAGTCCATGGTCCAATACAGCTAATGCCACGACCGGTGCGGCCACGGCCACCTTTCCTGATGCACCAACGGAGCTCACGGCAACCGCCTCTGGACAAACAATCATCCATCTGAGTTGGAGCGCTCCGAGAACTACGGGCGGTGCACCCATTAGCGGCTACCGTATTCTGGTGTCCGCAGACGGAATTGATTTTACTACAATACTGGTATCAAGTCATACCATTACCAGCTATTCGCACACCGGCCTGGCCCCTGGCACCACCCGTTACTATCGTGTCAGTGCAATCAACTCTGTTGGTAGAAGAGGTCCAGTGTCCAATACAGCCAATGCGACAACTGCTACCCCCACGGCCACGGCTCCAACTGCCCCGAGATCACTCCGCGCGACAGCATCGGGGCAAACCATCATTAATCTATCGTGGAGTGCTCCATCCAGTATGGGAGGTGCGTCCATCAGAGGATATCGGATTGAAGTGTCAGATGATGGAGGCACTAACTGGACAGATCTGGTCGCAAGTCACAGCGAAACCACCTACTCCCATACAGGATTGACGGCAGGGAGTACCCGCTATTACAGGGTCTATGCCATCAACGCAGAGGGACTTGAAAGTCTACCATCCGATGTAGACAGTGCTACCACAACCACATCGGGAACGACAACTGATATCGTTGTCTCGTTTGTTGTAGCGTCTTCTCAGGTCAACGAAAATGTAGCCACGGTAGCGGTTCAGATCAATGTAAATCCCGCCCCCACAAGTTCACTCACGGTGCTGTATTCTCTGGGAGGTACGGCCACCCAAACGACTGATTACACCACTCAGGGAGCAGGCTCTCTTACGGTGGCTGCCAATGCGACATCAGCGAATCTCTCCATTGCGATCACCAATGATCAAGTCGACGAATCGGACGAGACGATCATCGTAACACTGACCAGCGGTACAGGATATGACATAGGAAGTCAAAGTGTTTACACGCTGACCATTGTCGATGATGACGATCCTGATGTGCCTCCACTGACGTTTGCAGAGACGATCCCTAATCAATCTTTTATTGTGGGAGTACCCATTGATGAGGTGGTGCTTGCAGATGCCGTAGGTGGAACACCGCCCTATCGTTTTGCTCTCACGCCAGATCCGCCTGCAGGACTTGAGTTTGATGCTTCCACGCGATCCATCAGTGGAACCTCCTCAGCGAGCATGTCTGTAACCACCTATACATATACGGTCACCGATGACGATAATGCCACGGCGATACAGACATTCACCATAGAAGTCATTGTGCCACCAGACTTAGCCCTTGCAGACTCGGTTGCAGATCAAATATATCCTGTCGGAAAAGCGATTGCTGATCTTGTCTTGCCCAACGCCATGGGAGGGGCACCACCCTATGTGTACGCCCTAACCCCGGACCTTCCCAAAGGGATCGCCTTTGATGCAGAGACGCGTACGCTCAGCGGAACGCCCTCCGAAGTGACGGACTCCAAGGTCTATACCTATACCGTGAAGGATCGTGCGGGGACCAGCAGCAAACTGGACTTTGAGATGGAAGTATATACCATCACCTTTACCGAAACCGTACCCAACCAATCCTATCCGCGAGGGCAGGTCATTGATCCTCTGGTGCTTCCAGAGGTGACAGGAGGAGTGCCTCCCATCCAGTATACCCTTACGCTGTTGGATCTTCCGTATTACCTGAAATTTGATCTTGCGACCCGTACGATCAGTGGAACCCCATTGGAAATTACTCCACCGATCTCTCTGACCTACAAAGCGACGGATCATCATGGGGCACAGGATAGTCTCTTATTCAGCATTGGTGTCATCTCTCCGGTTCATACAGATGAAAATCCGGGGATACCCCAAGAGCTAAGAGGGTATTCCAATTACCCGAATCCTTTCCATAGTTCCACAAATCTGGTCTTTGATCTTCCGTGGCCTGCACAGGTGCAGGTGGAAGTCATGGATGTTACTGGGAGGCGATTGGTGTCAACCCCATCGCAGTATCTCACCGCAGGATGGGGACATGAAATGCTACTCAGCGATCTGAATTTGCCTTCCGGCGCGTATCTGTATCGGATTCGTGCAACATCTTTGGATGACAGGTCTTCTTCGGTCTATGTCGGACATTTTATGAGCGTCAAATGACCCAATGGGTAGGATGTGAACTATATTCCTACGCATCCTACCCGAGATTGACCTTCATAGTGATTCACGTGTCGTGGACTTTCATCCTTAACTGGTGAACTCTGAGATAAGATCATGGATGCATCACTGCAAGATGTATCTGGGAAGTATCGGGGTTGATTGAAGGTATCCTGACCGTGAAAAAATACTGCACTGATCCACGATCTCTCAGGAACTGCTACCCGTAGGAATGAATGTCTCAATGGTTAGCAGTTACGTTGTTGAGCAGACAGATCCGCTTGTGCCTCGTTGCTTTGGGGCATGTAAAGGGACGCTCTTTATACCCAACTGCATCCCCCCTATGTCCAATGTCTTGTTCAACGACTAGAGGTTGTATAGGTTAATCTTGCCATGATCACTCTTCCCAGCCGAGGAGCACCTATAAACTCTCGATGTTGACTGTTCAATACATTATTGACAGCAATATCAGCACGGATCCCCAAACGTTTGATGGAGTAACCGAGCCCAAGATCAAAGACCTGATATCGCGGAACATCACCAATATACTGACCCGCAAGAACTGGAAATCCCGAAATGAATCTACCCGAAGCCATCACAGAAAGCCCACCTGAATGCTGGTACTGTCCGCCCAACTTGAACTTCAGACCCGGTGCATTGAGTGCTAACTCAATTTCTTCAGTTTCTTCGCTGAGTTCAGTATGATCAAAATAGTCATCACTCACCCATGAGGCATTCCCGAAAAAACTCAGTTGATCACTGAGGATCACCGATGCCGACAGGTCCACACCAAAGTATTGGATGTTTCCAAAATTCGGAAAGTTCAGCATGAGTTCGGGGTACGCCCCTACTCCGGGGTTATTTTCGTTGGGTTGAACAATGGCGACTGGCGTTTCACCATCGGGCAAATCATCACCAGCAAGATCTACAATCAGTTCAGCAACTGATTCTGGTGTCAGCCCAAAACTTCGTAACAGGAGACCAATTTCATCGTTCTGATTTAAACCTGCTGCCAGATCGCGTATCAAATCACGCTGTAAATTAGGGATGACAACAAATGGAGTCAAAGCCTGAAGGGGACCAGTAAAGTTCTTGCGTCGTGCATAATACCCGTCCACCGAAAACACAACTGCTTGATCAAGAATTCCCCTATATCCAACCTCCCATGTCTGAGTGATGGCAGGCTGGATGGGGCCCACATCTTGAAGTTGATGCAAGTCTGAGCGTGGCTCAATCTCAAGGGTGCTCAGATTGGGAAGCCCAAGGACTCCTGGACTAAACCCCTGAACCTGAATGTTCTCTGGACTTAACTGATCCGTCAATCGTGATAACAATGCAGATGGAATACGAATGTTATTTTCTTCAAGTAAACGCAATAGGTCTGGTTCAGCAATGGCAATGAGTCCCTCGTAAATCAATTGATACAGCGTTCCTGTCTCAATTCCTACCGGAGTTGGTGTTCCTTCTCTTCCCGGAAGCAGGCTTGAAGCAACCAGTGAAGTCGGTGCACCCAAATCTAGATACGATGGATCACGGTCAAAGGTAAACCCTGTACCACCTCCGCGTGCTCGTACATTGAGCTGTCCAAGAGTGGCTGCGACCAGATTCAAAAAATAATCAGTCGCCAGAGGAGACGACAGGCTTCGGTTATAGGTTGTGCGAAGGCTTGAAGATGGTGTCGGCTTCACCACAAGAGCAACCCGAGGAGACAGATGCAGATTCGTGACCACATTGTTATAGTCCCCTCGTAAAGCAAGAGTCAGTTCCATCCGATCCGTTATCCTAGCTGTAGATTGGAAATAAGCCCCAAGTTTATCGATATGCTCCAATGTTAGATCAATCCCGGCAGTGATGTCCACCCAAGAACCGATCTGCTTCGTATACTGACCTTGAACAGTCACTTCCTCCGATGACTCCCCGATGATCCCCCCACCATAAATGTACGACTCTCTTGAATCAATGGTATTGAGATATGCCTGCACAAAGACCGGTCCGCTGGTCATCCTTATCTGAGCGTAGATCGCAATCATATCCCTTGCCTGAACCGTGCCAAGACTGCTGAGCACCGTCCCATTAAGATGGCTCAGTCCTCCACTGAAAGAGAGTCTGGTTTGTGTTCCTAATCGCAGATCAATACCCGCATAGCCTACAAATTTTCGGTGCATGGGATCCCGAGGTCCATCCACAAATAGCTGAATGGCATCATGTTCATCAGGGCATTCTTTGAACCTCTCCGCCTCAAGAAGTTCAGGGTCACATTCCTGCAGGATAAAATCTTCCGACCTCGCATAACTTCCCACGACTTTCAAGCCAACACTCTTCCCCAGCACAGCTGCATAACGACCCTGCAGATTGAGACTTGAGCGTTGCCCACCACTCATGGAAAGGGTCATTCCAGGAGAGTCAAAAGCATCCTTCGAAAAATAATGAATCACTCCCGAATCAACCCCAGGCCCATAGAGTGCAGATCCTGGACCCCGAACGATCTCAATTCGATCGGTATCAATGGCGAGATTGGGCATCACATTATGAAGATTGACGCCGATGGATGCTGCACCTGCTTTACGATAGTCCGTCAAGACATGGGTGGATCTTGAGAAAACATTATTGAATCCCCGAAGGGCGATTTCATAGCGATCGACACCCGTCTGCACGATATCCAACCCCGTGATATTACGTAAGGATCGGGCCGTGGTTTGGGTCACATCTCCCTGAATTTCGCGTGCAGTGATCACATCTATGGACGCAGGGGCATCCAGTACTTTTTCCTGACGGCGACCTGCAGTCACTTGGATAGGATCAAGGTTCGTTCCCTGAACCAGTTGGGGATTCCATTGATGAGTATCTCCACTAGCGAGAGTGACCTGCAGTTCCACTGAAGAATATCCAATAAAGCTGGCCCGAAGACGATAACTGCCCGGCTCAATGGAGAAAACAAACTGCCCGTCTGTATTTGTTGAACTTCCAATGGGCGTATTGATGACGACTACATTCGCGCCAACCAAAGGCTCGCCCGTTTGGGAATCCGTTACACGACCACGTACAATGGCATCTTGCCCCAGAACAGAACCAGCAAATAGACCATACACGCACACAAACCATAGTGCTGAAAGCCGACTGCCTGCGATCTTGTATACCATGTCTGCCAAAATCAATACTGGTACAGAGACAAGTCTTCTCAACTGTGTGTCCTATATTTCCTCAGGGTCAGTGAATGTGATTCCTGCCCGAGAGAGAAGTGTATCCACCCGCTTCATATGATGGTCTGCACTAAAAAGTTGGCCGATCTCCTGAGCCGATAAATGCTCCATTACTTGATGAGATGCACAAACCAGTGACTCAAAACTATGTCCCTGATGCCAGCTTTGCATGGCAAGCGGCTGGACAAGATCATAGGCTTCTTCACGCGTCAAACCCCTGTCAATCAATGTTAACATCAGTCGCTGGCTATGATAGAGTCCGTGGGTTGCTTTCAGGTTCTTCTTCATCTGATCAGGATAGACCACCAGATGTTTCAGGATCCGTGTCATCCGAAGTAAGGCATAATGGAGAACGGTGGTAGCATCAGGCAGAATGACACGTTCAACACTTGAATGGGAAATATCCCTTTCATGCCAAAGAGCCACATTTTCCATAGCGGATACCATATAGCCCCGCAATAATCGTGCACAGCCTGTAATATTTTCGCTCCCTACTGGATTGCGCTTGTGAGGCATTGCACTGGACCCCTTTTGCCCTGCCCCGAACGATTCCTCCGCTTCCCTGACTTCACTACGCTGCAGATGACGAATTTCAACAGCAATCTTTTCGAGACTTGCACCAATCAATGCGAGGACACTCACATAATGGGCATGACGATCCCGTTGGATCACCTGCGTTGCAATGGGTTCGGGGCGAAGCCCCAGCAGTTCGCATGTGATTCGTTCCACCTCTGGAGGAGTGTGAGCAAATGTACCCACTGCCCCTGATAGTTTTCCCGTTCTGATCTCTTCAGCCGCTGACTGGAGGCGAGTGAGGTTGCGTCGCATCTCAGCATAGTAGAGTCCGAGTTTTAATCCAAATGTGGTTGGCTCTGCGTGAACACCATGCGTCCGGCCCATCATCAGAGTGTAGCGATGTTCAATGGCCCTTTCGTTTAAGATTTGTAACAGCTGATCCAGTGCCTGTATCAGTAAGCGATTGGCTTCAGCAAGCCGCACAGACCATGCGGTATCCACGACATCCGATGAGGTCAATCCGTAATGAATCCATTTTTTTTCTAGGCCAAGTCCCTCACTCACAGCCCGCGTAAATGCTACAACATCATGGCGGGTAGATTCCTCAATTTCATGAATCCTCTTGATATCAAAAGAGGCATGCTCTTGAAGGATTTGGACATCCTGCTGGGGAATCACTCCTATCTGCGACCATGCCTGACATGCAGCCAGTTCCACCTGGAGCCAAACCTCAAACTGATGCTGTTCGCTCCAGAGCTGATCCATAGAAGGATGTGTATATCGTTGAATCATTGATTATGAGTCCATGGTCTTAAAGGGAATCCCGCTTGTCTTTCAGATGTAAATACATCAATCGACGTGCACGAAAAATATGAGCCTTCACAGTGCCGAGAGGCAAGTCCAGTTCCTGAGCAATTTCCTCGTACGTTTTTTCCTGTTGGTGCCGCATCACAATCACTCGGTTATACTTGGGAGGGAGCTGGTCTATGACATCCTGAATGATGGTTGTACGCTGTCCTCCCTCAATCGATTGATCTGGACGATATGTATCATCGGATATTTCGTGTTGGATTTCCCCATCTTTGGTAGAGATTGGGGTGTCCAGCGATATTGTAGCCAGTCGTTTCTTGCGTTTATAATCAATCGCATGATTGGATGCGATCTTATAGAGCCATGTTGAAAACGCATAGTTGGTGGAGTACGAATCCAGTGCCTTAAAAGCTTTCATAAATGCCTCCTGAACCAGATCTTCAATCCCTGAAAAATCGCCAATGGTACGCTTGATGTGCAGATGCAGTCCCTTCTGGTATTTTTTCACGAGTAGCGAATATCCCGACTGATCACCATTGAGTGCACGGGAAACCAGATCTTGATCCTTGAGACTGGATGCAGACTTTTTACCCCTCGTCTGGTCTTCAGGCATCAAACCACATCTTCATCCGTTCATGGACGATTTTGTCGCTTACTTGTACCTTCATCAGGAGATATGGGCAACTGACGGGTTTCCTTGAATGTACTCAATACGATACTTGTCCTCGTTCCAGTCACACCTGGCCAGGACTGAATACTGGCAAGTAACCGCTCCAGAGATGTCGTATCATGCGATCTTACCTTTAAGATATGAGAGCCTTCTCCGGTTACCGAATGAGCCTCAAGGACTTCACTGCACCCACAAACATGTTCTATCAGTGCTTCATAGTTTGTTGATGTGTCCACTGATACGCGAATGAATGCAGTAATGTCAAAGCCAAGTGCCTTGGAATTCACGGTCGCATGATAACCAGTGAGATAACCGTTTTCTTCCAATTTGCGCATCCGGTCACTTACACTGGTCATGCTCAAGCCAACGCGGGCGGCCATATCAATGCGTTTCATCCGACCTGAAGACTGTAATAAGTTCAGGATTCTCGCATCGGTTTCGTCAATTTTCTTGCTAATCATAGGATTGTTGATTGTAGAACGGAACTGAAAATCTACCAAACGTTGTTAAACGCCTTAGTATAGAACGTTTCATGGATGGAAGTTCATATAAATATACTTCCATTTTTGTTATGAAAAAACCCATCTTCTTCCAGTTTCTGGTTCTTCCGTTTTTGGATGGCTTGTCTGATTCCACTCGACTACCAAGTGAAAATCCAAATCGTTAAACCTGAAGTCTTTTGCATTGGTTAACTATTGCTGACTTCTCAGATCAAAGCATGAATTTTGTAATGTTTCGGGCGCACCAAAATCAGTTTCGTGACGAAGTGTTGTAAACAACATGATGTTCGGAAATCCCATCTGCATGGCTGGTTATCGTCCATTGAAAACCCGCCTGTATGATGTATGCGGTTGTCTTCGTGATCGCCTTTGACTCTCTTCATTCCTTGTTGATCCTTTTTTCTGGAAGGCAACGATACCTCATGAGTCTTGGAATGTAGTTGCTTGGGTGTCTTTGGGATGTCTTGGCTTTTGCTTCTAACGTACTCGTCAATATGCCAATTATGCAGAGAGGGAATCGAAATCCCATAACGACCCCGTTCTGCTGATCAATAATTCCATGCTCAAGTGCTTGATTGAAGACTTCATCCGCACCCTCTGAGTTGACCCACTCTGCTTTAGATCGTCTATGATGACCGTCCGAGTTGTGGTGCCATCTATTGGAACACCCATGACTGCTTTGGCAAGTGCTTCGTACAACTCTTCGTCAATATCATGTGCTTGACTCTCAAATACTTCAGACGATAGTCAGCACCCTTCGCAAAAACAAACTCCAGTCCCTCATCGGTCATGAGATGACGATTGGAGTAGAGATACTCCACGGCAGGCGTAATGTAGGACATGATATGCTGAGGCCACCCATACGCCTGCTCTCTATGCAATCAACCCATGTAGTGGGATCATCTTCCACACCACCTACCTGCGTTAGCCAATCTCGGATCACCCCATATACGGACTCTTTATCAAACCGCCCAAGATGGACATCTCACATCGATCAAACCGCGAAAGTCCAAAGGTATTCAATCCTGCCTCTGTACTCCTAAATCCGCCTGCAAGGAGCATGACTGGCCTTCCCAGATCCCCATAGATCACCAAGAAAATACTACGTCCAATTCTCTTGTGAACTGCATGCCAGCTATTTCATGAGCAGTGACACAGACAGTCGATTGGCAGAGCCAAAAAAGTCACCAAACGCAGAGTAAGCATAGTCGGCACGGAGACCATATCCTCCTGTTTCAAGATGAACTCCCAGTCCACCCGTGAAACTCTCCTCATCGTAATTGAACTTGTATCCACCCCGTAGAAAAAATAAATCCATGAATCCATATTCTACTCCCAGGTGCAAACGCTCCGAGTAGTCACGCGGATGGACCCAATCCATGGCAACGGTCAGCTTGCTGTTGCTGGGGCCAGAAGCCTCGTTCATTAACTGAAAGACATCCATCGCTAGCCCAAAGTCCAGAGTAAGAGGCAATTCAAACCGCTGATCAAAATAATCACTCTGATTGGAGAAGTTGCGCAACGATGCCCCAAACCGTAAATCATGAAATCCCGGATAGTAGAGCGTACCAAAGTCAAAAACGACATTGGTCACCACATTCTCACTATTGTCAACAATACCGCCCGTAATCGCATCAATAATGGCAACATTGATGTTGGGACTCAAATCCTGACGGGCATAACGGACATTGCCGCCGACATAAAATTGCGACGTAATCGAGCGTGCATACGAAATGCCAAACGCAAAATCATTGACCGTAAAATCTCCAAGGTCAATGTATCCCTGATCTCGTAAAGAGGGGTCATCCCCCGATTGCCAAGGACGGGTTCCCCGCAATGAACCATAATCCATACTCACCAAATTCACCCCGAAAACGCCAACATTTTCAATGTGATATGCGCCAGCCATGCTATACAGAGCAATATCTGCAATCCATGCAACATAGCCAGCACTGACATCGGCTCCACGCAAGAGACCCAACCCAGCAGGATTCGAAAAGACAGATGTAGCTTTCCCCGTGGTTGACACATAGGTGCCGCCAAGCGCAGCAACATCCGCAGAAGGAGCGATCTGCAAATAACTTAATCCAGCCTGAGCATATTTCACAGCCTGTGACATCGCTGGATGAGCACCAATCAAAGCAATGAGTATGGTGCCAAGTACGATAGTTTTGATATTTCTCATGAGACAATTTCCTATTTGATGACCACGAACTTGCCGATGGCCTGATTTCCTGTTGGGCTTCCTGACTCACTGAGTTCCTCCACAACATAGATATAAATTCCACTGACAATTTGGGTGGTACTGAAGGTTTGCTGACGCTCCCAATCGGCATCACCCGTGCCCGAGGTGTGTTCAATCGTTTGCACCCGATCCCCCGTCACTGTATACACATGAATATTGGCATATGCCGGTAGATTGAGGAAGGTCAAGCGACGAGCCTCCTCGTAATTGAAAGCTCCCTGAGCATGGTAGGGATTGGGGACCACCACCACATTATTCTGCCAGTTCGCATCAGGCGAACGGGTAGGAGTCAATGCCTCCAGAAACTTATCACTGGTCACGCCCGTGCGATTCAAGAATCGACTTCCCTCTACCCCATCTGCGTTGACTGCAACCACATAGTAATAATAATCTTCTCCCCTTGTAACACGATTATCGACATATTCTCTCGCACTAGAGGGAAGCTCCTCATGAAGCACAAATGTGGTATCGGTTGGTGTTTCAAGAGCTGCGGGGCGAATCGCCTCACGATAAATCCGATAGTTGACAACCGTCCCACTCCGCGTATCCTCCACCGCCTCATTACCCCAGTTGAGACGAATCTGATCATTCTCTGACATGCCAGTGAGGGAAGGGGTTGAGGGAGCAAGTGGAATATCAAAGGATCCTTTTCCGTACTTCACATTGCCATTTTTCCATGTACGAACCGCTTTGCTAGCATTAAGAAAGAGCAATGGCCTACCCAGATCCAACACAGCATTTTTGGTTTCTCTATCCAGCGTTGCGCCTTGGGAGGCAACCGTCTGCCCTCCCAAATAGGTACGGATAGCATCCAGTTCATCAGAGCCCAATGGGTTGAGATAATTGCTCCCGTAGTTCGGCACGGGGTACGGTAGCGGCACTGGAGAGAGCTGTTGGGGATTCCCATTGGAGTACGCCGCTCCGGCATCAATCGCCCATCGGTAGGGAATCTCTCCGCCCACATAAGCCGTTACGATACGTATGTCATCACCTGGGTTGAGTGTGTAGGGACCGAAACTGAACAACGATGTTTTTTCCTGCTCCGTGAGCGGATCAAACTGTGTGGTGTTGTTGATGTCCACACTTGGGTCACCTGAGGGGCCAAGACTGGGATCAAGAATACGGTAGGATCCCTCCGAAACAATCGTGCCCGTATTGTCAACTGTGACACCATAGGCACCAGGATTGGCTGAATCCCATCCCTTGGAAAGATAATTGTAGATATCCTCGTGACCAGCAACATTCAGGTCTGGGGCCAGTTCACGCTGTGACCAACCCGCCTTCAGTGGCTGTGATGGATCATCGGTTTCATCGGACGGAGAAGTGTCAGCATGCAGGACCACCGTACCAAAAAACTGGGGTTCCTGAAAATGCCCCCAACGAGGATGCGGCTTCCCCCGTGTATCTTCGGTTGTATTACTGGTCTGATCAGCGTCCCATGAATACCAGAGCCGTAGTGAATCTGCAGAGGTGTCCCCACCAGCATAACTGGCATAGGTAGCCCCATAGTAATTTCCCCAGATATCAGCGGGATAGTAGGCACTTCCATGGGTCTGTGCCTGAAGTCCAAAATAGACATTATTGCGAACTTGACCAGAAACATTGGTAAAGCGATACTCCATGATCAAATAGTCATCATGGTCATCGTTTGCAAAACCGTAAACCCAACGTTCAATATCAATGCCCGTCCATGTATTGAGGTGGGTATAAATGACACCATCAGCAGGAAGATTTTGATCGACTGGATCCCCCTTAGCCTGTGCATTGGCCCAGTCGGTGCCGTCCAGTATCTTGGAAGGATATTGAGAACGAAACGTCCGTGTGAAGGCCCCGTCAACGGGGGGAGTCACCAGTTCTATATCTGAAAATTTATGTCGTCCAATCTGGGCGACTTGAATGTCACGAACAACCCCAGTAGCATCCGTCCAGGTCCGTTCCACACCAATCACAACGGTATTGACAGAAAGCATTGATAATCGCCCCCCACCAACAGGGCGTCCGACAGGCCACGATAATGCATCATCGGTCATCGCTTCATTGGTGTTGTACTGCAAAGGCCCAACGGTTAGGTTTCGTGCTTCCTGAGCCAGAGGGCTCTCGTGGAGCATCATCGCCAGCAGAAAGCAAGCGAGTAGACGAAGAGTAGAATTTTGATTTTTCATATCTGCATACATGAGTAGAGAATCAAGGAATAGGTCACTGGATCACCAGATGAAGAAGATGGAATGTCCTAAACGTTAAAAATAGACCCGAACACCAAAGAAAATATCTCTGTGCTCCAAAAAGGACCATGGACTAAACGCGGGGAGATCTATTTGATCATTATCCCAGTCGCCTGGATTTCCAATCGTGTTGCTGAAGGTGCCATCTGGATCACCCACCGCTTGATTTTCGGCGGTGTATCCGAGGGATTCCATATAATCACGCACCTCCGTTTTCCACCACTTATGTCCATCCCATGCCCAGCCAGTACTGTTGTCTACATCTGCACCAACGAAAGATGCCAAGTTGCGAGTGTTGAAAAGATTAGAAATATCAAGATAGAATTCGGTTTCGTAATTGCCCGCCTTAAAGAGGGACTTACTCAGGCGCATATCCCAGCGTTGATAGGGGCTCCACCGCAGATTGTCTTCGACCAACGGAACATCGGCGGGATTCCATGTAAACTGCCTTCCCCTACGCCATGTGTACGATATCGACACGTTCAGCCCACCAAGCAAAGACACATCTCCGAGGCGAGGTCCCATAAAGTTGTCAGGTAAATGGAAACTCACACTCCCCTTAACAATTGGACGCACATCAGGATTCGACACCTGAGAGTTCGCCAGTAAAGGTTGCCTCACGGGGTCTTCATAAAATCTCTCATAACCATATCCAGCACCACTTTCAACAAGGTAGTTAAAACTTGCCCAGCCACTGACATAGGGAAAGATTCCCCGACGTAATTCTAGAAAAGCCTCAAGACCACGCACATCGCGGAAAGATCTGTTCATGGACATCCGATAATCTCCACCGTGGCTAATTGGGTAGAATCGCACATCTCCAATTTCACCGTTGACATTTTTGTAGTAACCCGTCATTCGAAGATTCATGCTATTAAACAGATTCTGCTCATATCCAATTTCGTATTGAATCGTTCGCTCTGGATCCAGTAGCGGATTGCCAAGCCGCACGACACGAAAACCACGGCGCGTGTCCATTCGGAGTCGATACATCTCAAAAGCACTCGGCCACTGATAAAAATGTCCGTAGTTAAAGAACACCTTGGCTACGGTAGAGATCGGATGCGAGACTCCTATTCTAGGAGAAACTCTCGCGTGTGTTTTTCTCTTTTCTCCAATTGATTCTGTGACAGTCGTTTGTCTGGTCCCCAGCAACCGTCCGTTTTCCACCTCTTCGGTCGTATTTCCAGGATAGGTGCCAGAAGTCCATGGACCGCCCTGAGTCCCTCCCGTACATTGGGAAGTGTCTCCATGGTCAAACAGATCACATCCTTCTAGTACCGTTGGAAAATCGGCAGTATTGAGCACATCAAGTCTCACACCAACCGTCGCGACGAATCCTTCAAATTCCAATTTATTTTGCACATACACTGCACCAATGATCTGCTGTGTCTCAGAATCCCATACATTTCCAGCGTTCACCGATGGATCAAGGGCCTCGTAGTACTGATCAAAGGATTCGGTCCTGAACTGCACACCGGCACGAATCTGATTGTTTTGAGTCACCTGACTGGTAAAGTTACCCGATGCATCCCATCCACGCGTATTGGTCTCGTCGGCACGCAGATTACATGATTCCATCCGATATTCGCCGGTAATGTCCCTCCAGTTGACAGGCCCATATCCTTTCGGAGCTTCGTCATACCAGTGCTGACCGATACGAATGAGAGCCCAGTTGCGCCAGTTCTCCCATCCCTCTTGACCAGCAGAAGCACGCTGATTCGCTTCTTCCTCGGTTCCGATCCTTCCAGCATCAACCCCCGACCCACTGGTTTTTGAGGAGCTGGTCACACCACCAGACCCCGGAATGGGAGCTGTATTGCGGTAGATCAGATCCATACCATAATCAACCCGGTCGTGGGTCAACTGAAGTTCATAAAAGGTCTTGGCTGAAATGGCATGGGTCCACTGGCTACCATAGATTTGACGGGTACGATTTCCAGGAACGGCACAGTCAGGATACCAGTACTTGTTGGTAGATCCTGTCGACGAAAATGGATTACTGGACACAAACCCACCGATGCCAGGGCCCTGCCCTCCAGTTCCCCCCTTCTGTGAACTATAATACCCATGAAGATTCAGCTTTTTGCCCTGTCCAAAATTGGTGGTCAACTTTCCACGGAAATTCTGATCTTCAAAGGTTGGTTGTGGAAAGCGATAGGCGTATTCAGACTGAAATCGGTCATAGCTGAAAAAGAATTTCATCCGCCTGTAAAATGGAATGGGGCCTCCGAGCGTTGCACTCAGACGGTAATCAGGCTTGACCCCCGTCTGATGGAATACAAAATCATCAGGATTGACCCCATCGGCAAATTGCACAATGCCGTCTTGTTCTAAACGCTTGAGTTCATCAATGGCATCCTGCGAGCGGTGTCTCCACAGATAGCGTGCATACAACTCCATGGGAGCACCAGCATGGGCCTCACTTTCGGGTAAGGATGAAGCGACGGAGTTCCAACCATCAAAAAACGAATTTCCCCCCTCAAATGCCCCCAGACTGGGATCCACAAAGGGCTCTACGATCGGGGAGGCAAAATCAAAGGGACCTGGGCCAAAATGCTTGTATCCTGCGGGACTATACTGAGCGTTGAACGATCCCGAAATTTGATCTCCTCCCTCACGCGTGACCACATTGATGACCCCCGAACGAACATCTCCATATTCCGCACTGAATCCCCCCGTCTGGACTTTGATTTCCTCCACTGCGTCAAGATTTGCACGATAGTGAGGTTGATTGGTAAGGGGATCATTATAGTTGACTCCATCCACCAGATACAGGGACTCATCAAAGAAGGAGCCTCGAATTTCTGGTCGGTCTTCTACGGTCGAGATATCATTAAACGCAACCTGGGAGGTGAGCACTTGAGCAACGGTCTGATACTTTCCAGACTGAATTTCTTCTGCATCAATATTTCTCTGAGAAGCGGCAATGTCTCGCTGTATGACAGGCTGTTCCGCGAAAACAATGACCTCATCCATACCGACAGTTTCCTCCTGCATAGAAATGTTGACTTCTGTGGTCAACTCAATCGCCACACGAATTCCCTCTACTGTAACGGGGGTAAACCCAATGAAGGTAGCACGAAGCGTATGAATACCAGGGCGTATGTTGAGGATAGAAAAGACTCCATCCGAATCTGTCACAGCACCAATGGTACTCCCATCAATGATCACATTCACCCCAGGGAGCGGCTCGTCATTTTGATCAAAGACGGTACCAGCAATCTTCCCGGTTTGTGCAAAAGAAATAGCACTTGACGAAAAAAGTACGAACAAGAAAAGTATGAAGTAACGGAATCTCATGGAAATATTTCGGTTTAAATGGAAAATGTCCGAACAGCAATTACTGAAGTATAATCAAAAATCATCAATAAATCAAGAGGCAGGATTTTTTTTGGAAACGCTTCCAATCATGATACCCTGACCATCATGGTCAATCCGCTTTATAGGAAGTCACTTGGAGCGACGGTACTTCTATGGTTTACTACCCTCTTTTCCGCTATCCAAGTTTGGAATCGGTCCCTACAGCAGACTGGATGGATGCATGTCCATCGGCTTGAAGTCGCTCTGCCAGTCCGCGTTTTATTTCCTTGACGATGGATGGACCCTCATAGACCAATATGGTATACATTTGCACCAGAGATGCTCCTGCACAGATCATGGCATAGGCATCTTGGGCCGATGAAATTCCTCCAACACCAATTATCGGATACTTGGGACCTACACAGGATCGGACATATCTAATCATTTGCAGGGCTCGCTGAAAGAGAGGTGGACCACTGACTCCTCCATATCCAATCTGATCTAGACGTTCTTTCGGGGTCACCAATCCGTATCGATTGTCGGCCGTATTGGAAACGATAAAACCACTGATATCATGATTGATGGCCATTTGAACAATCGATTCTATCTGGCTGTCATAAATGACCTTGGATGTATCTGGGGGGGCTAACTTGATCAGAATAGGAATCCTCGTCCCAACAAGATGCGATAATTTTTCAAGAAGTCCATCCAGCATCTGCGTATCCTCCAAGATTTTTCCTCCTATGGTATTCGGACACGAGATGTTGATCGTCAGATAGTTTGCATAGGGCAACAGTAACGTTGCACATCCACAAAAATCATCAATGACCGAGGATTTCGTTTCTGTGCGTGCAATATTGATCCCTACGGGTACTTGATCAAGCGTTACCTTGGATAAACGCTGTGCAACATACGGTGCACCCTTGCTAGGCAATCCGAGTCGGTTGATAATGGCCTGATCCTTTGCAAGGCGGAAAAGTCGTGGTTTGGGATTCCCCTTGGACCTATCTAGCGTCACCGAACCAACCTCTACATGACCAAAACCCAATTTCTCCCAAAACGGAAGCAACAGGGCATTCTTGTCACACCCTGCGGCCAGTCCTACTGGATTCTTAAAGGTGTGTCCCCAAATCTCCTGTCCCAGAATAGGATCATCAAACTCAAATGTTTTTTTTAGATAGGAAGGGACAATATGATCGGCAAGCCAAGCAGCGGCAAACGCGAATTGATGTGCAAGTTCAGGATCCAGGTTGAAAAGCCAACGCCGCACAAGGGCTTCCATCGCAGTTACCAACCCGGCAGGAACTGGAACCCGAAATGGCCACCTTTATCAGGTCTCTGGAATGGAACAGCATAGTAAATCTCAAAGATGAGATACCCAAGCACGTTGAATCGGGCAGAGGGGCCAACGCTGACCACTGGCACCCGCTCGATCGTATCTCTCTCAAATTTGAGCATCTCAAACGGATTGTCTTCCTCATTCCACGCCATTCCAGCATCAACAAAGCCAAGGATCTCGGTGGGGAGATACGGAAAATTGATCAGCCCCAGGGTTTCCGTTCCCAATAGCGGGATCCGAAGTTCAGCACTCACCAACGCGGATCGCGTTCCATAGAGCCGGGTATAGACCGAACAGTTTTGGTCACGACACTCTTTCCCAAATTCAAACGAGGAATAACTGTATCCGCGAACAAACCCTCCATAGTAGGGAGAGTAAAGGGTTTCCCTCGAAAAAATCTGACCCTGATCCGCACCAAAATTGGCAGAGAGCATTCCCCGAACCGCAAAGGTCACCGGACGCATGAAGTAGTAGCGTCGGTAATCCGCAAGGACACTCACAAAATTGTCGGTCCCGAATCGAGGTACAACCTGAAAACGGTATCGACCTCCACTTGACGGAGAGGTAAACCCAAAATTACTGAAGTCACCGACCAGTGCAAGCCCGGCATCAAAATAATAAAACCCGTCTGGTTCACACGCCCAAACCGTACGACGCTCTTCAGGGGTTAGATTGCTACATTTGTCGGCTCGCTGCCGCTCTCGTTGAATGCCAAAAGCCGTGTAGGTGTATGTGTACGCCTCAATATCAAATCCATAGCGTGTAAAGCCTCCAAAAAACTCCATCCTCTGGGTAGTCGTAAAGGGATAGGAACCGATTCCCCGAACCTGATCCTGATACAGCCGCTGACGGAAATCCTGAATCACATACTCCCCAAACCGATTAAACCCCTGTCGTGGGTAGGCACTCAAGAGGGGGATATGTGCAAGGACCCCACCATAGTTAAAGCGTCGCCCCCGATCCATGTACTGCACAACTCCTCCAATATCCTTAAACGTTCCGTTGGCCTGTGCAATCACCGTAAGATTACGATTGCCCAACATATCGCTGAAAAAAAAACCGACTCCGCCTGAAGCTCCACCACCATAATACCCTCCAACAGAAACCCCCAGTGACGGAGGAGCAACATAGTCAAGCCTAAGGCGAGAATTGTACACCTCTTCAACGGCGGTTCGTGGCTCAGGCAGACCTGTCAGGGGATCGTCAAGATAGTCAGCAACAATCCCATCATCCTGTGCACTGAGCGGTGGAAGAACGCTCGCATGACTTAGCTCCGAAAGTTCCACCAGTTCTCCAATGGCCTCGTCACCATCAAGTCCAAAGACGGAATAACGACCATCATAGAACACCGAAAAGACCAGTCTTCCATTTTGAGGGGCGACGGTCATCGCTGGTGATAGGGATGTGATTCCACTGACTCCCGTCTTAAGGTTGGTCACGCGGTAGCTGGCTTCCTCACGGAAGTCATATCTGTAGATGTCCGAAAACCCATCGTGGTCACTGATAAAATACAGACTCTGCCCATCGGGAGAAAACTGGGGATTAATATGTTTCCCGTGGGCAAATGGACGGAGGATTTGATGATCACCATCATCAAGATGGATCAGTGAAAACCGGGTAGCAGCAAACTCAAGCGTTTCAAAGTTGGTGCCATCAGGCCCTCGATCGGTTACGATGGCTATCGTCTTCCCGTCGGGAGACCAAGCGGGTTGCAGATCAGCGAATCGATCGCTCGTAATTTGTTGGACCTGTCGAGTCTGCAAACCATACACATAGAGATCACTGATTCCACCATCAATTCCAGAAAATGCTATGGACTGTCCATCGGGAGACCATGCAGGATTCGTGAGTGCACTCACACCGTCTACGCGGATCCGATTTTCGATGGCACCACTATCGAGATTCCAGATAGAGATCTCATTGTCGCCCTGGACAAAGGTAACAAAGGCAAACTTCTTGCCATCTGGAGACCATGATCCAGCAGAGTTGATAAATCGTATGTTATCAAATTCGGGATTTGAATTGGTGGACTGTAATTTTCGAATCGTTTTACCTGTAGCGGCATCAGCAACAAACAGGTTGATATTAAAAATATCTTGTTCACTGAGATACGCAATATACTGTCCATCAGGACTCACGGACGGAGAGAGGTTCAACGCACCACCAGTGATGTTCTCGTTCAGGATAGGGGTGCCTGCACTGTCTGGATGTGCCCTGGAATCCATCAGGGGCAGGTATGCATCTTTAATGGCCTGGGCCCATTCGACCGATAGAGAATCGGCTGTGATGCCGAGCGTATAGACAAAGGAGGAATCTACACCAATGCGCCCACTTAACTTGAATAGATCCGTCACCGCTGCATCACCGTATTTCCCTCCAACATACGCCAGATACGCCTGACCGAAACGGTAGGGAAAGTATTTGTTGGTGCGGGTCATTGCTTCAATCGTCGGTAAATCATCACGCAATGCGGCATCACGCATCCACATGGCCGTGTGAGCATCCTTACGTCCAATAGACAAATACTCTGCCATTCCCTCTACGAGCCATAATGGTACCAGTTGAAGGGCAAAGCGGGAGCTGTCCTCCCTTGCCAGAGCAATATCATACTGAAAACTGTGAACGAGCTCATGCCCTAACACATGGTCAGTCGCCGCATAGATCCCCGTCAGGGGCATCACCACACGTTCTTTCAGACTTTCCGTAAATCCCCCAACACCCTGGCCAATGGATCCACCGATGATATTCGTTTGTTGAAAATCAGCATCATTTGCATAAAAGATGACGGGCTTGCGCTCATGGAACTGACGTAAAAAAGTGCGAGAATGACGGCGATACCATCGCTCTCCCATTCGGGACGCATCCTGAACCGCCACCTTTTGCTCGGGATAGTAGTAGAACTCAAAATGAGCTGTCTGAAAACTTCGGAAGTCAAATTGATCATACTGGACTTTATTTCTGCCAAACTGCTGTGCCGAGACATGGGACCATACCATGAGCATCTGTACGACGACCAAACCACCAATGGATAAGAATTTACGCATAGAGTTTCCAGATAAGTTATCGTGATGAAGGAACTTTACAGCTCTGTAGTACGTCATAGTCCTATCTCGTCAAACGGTTCCATGAACGAGATGTTTATTGGGGAATTCTAAAACTTAATTACAAAACAAGTGACCCGAGTCCGATATACTCTTTTTAACAGCACTGTTATTTCTCTGGTGCTTATCCTGATTTTGCAGCTGTTTCGGCTTCAGGTAGTGGAACAGCATGATCATTCCGAAGTCGCCCACGGGAATGCACTTCGCAACATTCGCGTCCTGCCTGCACGAGGTTCAGTCTATGACCGGAACGGTTCAGTTCTGGTGCACAATCTACCGAAATATACGGTTACAATCACACCGAAGTACTTTGATGAATCCTATATTCCTCGCCTCTCCCAGCACCTGGGAGTGGAAGATTCAGTGGTTGCCCACCGATTGGAGAGTGCACGAAAGCGCAACCCCTATCAGCCGAGTCCCGCCTTTTCAAATGTTTCGTTTGAACAGTACAGCCGGGTGATCGAAGATTCGTACCTGTTGCCGGGTGTGGGTGCCGTCATTGACCAGAGGCGCAACTACCCCAGCGATGCACGCATGTCCCATGCCCTCGGATATATAGGTGAAATCAATCGTGACGAACTTCACACGATGGGTATTGATGCCGATTCTGCCCTTTACCGTCAAGGAGATTATTTAGGCAGGACGGGAATTGAGCGCTCGTATGAACCGTGGCTTCGGGGAGTCCCTGGTATTGCCAGAAGATGGGTCAATGTCTATGGCGTGGAAGTGATGTCCTATGCCAGTGGACATGGAGATCAGCAACCTCGCCACTATTACGACATTCACCTGGGGATAGATTCCGATGTACAGGCCCTTGCTGAATCGCTCTTTGTCAATAAACGCGGTGCTGTCGTCGCTCTAGATCCCAATGATGGAAGCATGATTGCACTGGTCAGTCAACCTGATTATTCTCTGGAGTTATTTGACGATGGCGTTCAGGGGGATTCGTGGAGGGCCTTGGTCAACCATATTGACAAGCCGCTATACAATCGGGCCACGATGAATTTTATGCCACCGGGGTCTACATGGAAGCCTTTTATGGCTCTTTTTGCACTTTCAGAAGGTCTTCTTGGAGAACATGGACATGAAGCAACCATTCCCTGCAAAGGCTATCACCCTCTTGGCGGGGGTAAAGTGTTTCGGTGTCTGGGAGAACATGGTTCCATCAATGTCCTAGATGCGATCAAGCACTCGTGTAACACCTTCTTTTTTGAGATCGCCCGCAGGATGGACATATCGGCATTCCACGATTACGCCAGTCAATTTGGCTTTGGAGCACATGCTCCCATTGATCTTCTGGAGCAAACTAGCGGTTTGATTCCAGATTCTTCCTATTTTGGTTCCCTACCGAACTATCTCCAGAGAACATCCATGATGAATATGGGGGTGGGGCAGGGAGATATGGGAGTCACTCCCCTGCAGCTGGCCCGATATGTATCGGCAATTGCCAACGGCGGGACGTTGCATGCATCTCACTTGGTGACGCACCTGGCCAACCCCGAAACGGGTGAAACGCTACCCGTGCCGGACTTGCCTGACCCTGCTGAGCTACAGATTGATACCCTCCATCTCAATCTGGTGCGTGAAGGAATGCGTCTTGTAATGGAGGAAGGCACAGGTGTCATGGCTCAGATCCCCGGAATTCCCAGTGGTGGAAAGACAGGCACCGCTCAGGCTCCCGGCGACATGACCGATCATTCGGTCTTCATTATGTTTGCCCCCTTTGACGATCCACAGATTGCACTTGCGGTTCAATGCGAGAATACGGGTGATGGCAGCCAGTGTGCTGCCCCCATTGCGAGTCTTCTGGCTGAACAGTATCTCAAGGGAGAAGTACCTCCCTCTTGGCGAACGGATATTCGGATGCAACGTGCTCTATCGGCAACCAGTCAACTGCTTGCTATTGACGATGATCTCTAATGCGGAGATGGTATCAACAGCTTGATTTTCTGTCTGTCTTTGTGTGGCTTTGTCTGTGTGCCTGCGGTTTGGTAGCCATCTACAGTTCCACACACGGTGAGGCCCAGGAGTTTTTGCTCAGCACGGTCCAGAACAGTTTTCAGCGACAGCTGATGTGGTTGGGCATCTCGCTGATCGCATTCGTAGGGACCCTGTTGATCCCCGTGAATTTGCTGACTCGTCTCGCTCCACTGATTTATATCTCCACAATAGTCCTGCTGATTGTTGCTCTGGTCATTGGGCGTGAAGTCAGCGGTGCACGATCGTGGGTTTACATTGGCCCCTATGGGTTTCAGTCGTCTGAACTTGCAAAAATCGGTGCGTTATGTATGTGTGCCTATTTGTGGACCTCACGATTGGAACTCCAGAAAATCTTTCACAGAGCAGGATTGATTGCGGCCATCCTCGTTCTTCCCGCCATGTTGATTGTCCTTCAGAATGATCTCGGGACGACTCTTGTTTTTGCTGGCTTGATCCCAGTCCTCTGGCTCTGTAATGGCATCCCACTGAGAATTGTGGGAGTGATCCTGATCTTTCCCATTGCAGGATATTTAGCAATCATTCATTGGATGATTGCCGTTGGATTCATCGCGGTGGTCGGACTCGTTGCATGGGTAGGGACCCGTGATTTCAAGTGGATTGGTGTGGGCGTTCTAGCCAGTGCGCTGACCATTGGGATGGCTACCTTTGCACTCAATTATGTCTTTCAGCCCTATCAAGTTGACCGTATTGTTTCTTTTTCAAATCCTGAGGCGAGTGAGTTTCGTTCGGGGGTTGGATTCCACCTTGTGCAGTCCAAGGCAGCTCTCGGATCTGGCGGATTCTGGGGACATGGATTTAAGCAGGGAAGTCAAACGCAGGGTCGGTATATTCCCGAACAGTCCACGGACTTTGTTTTCTCCGTGATTGGTGAGGAGTGGGGGTTTGTGGGCAGTGTTCTGGTATTGCTCCTGTTTGCCTCGCTCATCCTGCGCTTGATTTGGCTCTCTCAATCTATAGAGCATCCTTTTGCCACATGTCTCATCTGTGGTGTCGCGGGATTATTTCTGATTCATGTGGTAATCAACTTGGGGATGGTGCTGGGGCTCCTTCCAGTGATAGGAATTCCCCTTCCATTTTTCTCCTATGGCGGCTCTGCACTATTGACCAACTCAATCCTTCTGGGACTTGCTCTGAGCATCTACATGAGACGGTCTGAGCTTTCACTCTATCGATAATGATGCATCCATCCACCTTTGATGTAATTGTCATAGGGCTTGGAGCCTCTGGAAGTGCAACACTCTATCACGTTGCCCAGTCGGGAGCATCTGTCCTTGGCATTGATCAATTCATTCCTCCACACTCTTTTGGCTCCACCCACAGTGAAAGCCGCCTGATCCGCAAAGCATACTTTGAAGGCACCTATTATGTACCTTTACTGAAACGTGCTTATCACCTATGGGAGGATCTTGAGCAACAATCATCCACCAAGCTCATGCATCTTGGGGGATGCCTTACCATCGGCAATCAGGGTAGCGAATTCATCAAACATGCTCAGGAAAGTGCACGCCTCGGAGAGATCCAGCATCTGGTCCTCTCCTCCGATGAAGTTCGTCGGCGTTTCCCTGCATATCGCCTTGAGTCTGACCAGACTGCAGTGCTTGATCTGGAAGCTGGATACATCCAACCAGAACTCTGTGTCCGCACTCATCTGAAACGTGCTGCGTCGCATGGAGCAACATGTCTGTTTGGGCATCCTGTGGTTTCCTGCGTAACCCGTAACAACCGCGTCATCGTGAGCACGCGTGATCACAGGTTTGAATCCTCCAAAGTGATCCTGACTGCAGGAGCATGGATGCGGGATTTTGTAGCGTTTCCCATGACGATTGAACGTGTCACGAACTCCTGGTTTCACCCCATGGGACCGAACTGCACCCCTGACCGATGTCCGCCATTTATCCAGGAATCATCTGACGGTATCCGTAGCTATGGATGTCCGGATCTGGGGTATGGCTTCAAGGTGGGGCTCCATCATGTTGGGCCCACCGTCTCTCATCCCAATGACCTTCATCGAGATGTTCGTCAAGAGGACCATGCCCCCGCCTATGACATCCTACAGCAACTCATTCCCGAGGCAGCTGGACCCTGTCTGAAAACCACCGTCTGTATGTATTCCAATCTGCCAGATGAACGCTTCCTGATTGATTATCACCATGGACATGATCCATGCGTGATCGTAGGAAGTGCATGCTCTGGCCATGGATTTAAGGCAAGTTCAGCTATTGGCGAATCCCTGGCGGCGCTCGCTCTTGATCAGCCTCCTCCCATAGATCTCTCTCCCTTTCAATGGAACTGGATCAACCGATGATCCCATGAAAAAATATCTTGAAGGTGCCCTTGAGCGTACCCTTCGTACGTTTGATGGAGTCCCCGATGACTTTACGATTGAGATCTCTGTTCCAGCCAATCCCGATCATGGTGATCTTTCCACAAACTGTGCTCTGAAACTAGCCCGTTATTTACGCCGCCCCCCCCATAGCATTGCTGAACAGGTTGTTGAGATATACAGGGAACACCACCATGACCCCTTCTACATTGATTCGGTTACGATTGCGGGTGGAGGGTTTATCAATTTCAGGGGATCTCCAAGTTATCTCTATCAGGAACTGGAATCCTGTCTACAACTGGATATGGATTTTGGACGCTCTGACCTTGGTCATGGACAGACGGCTCTGGTTGAATTCGTCAGTGCAAACCCAACGGGTCCATTAACCGTTGGTCACGGGCGTAATGCCGTCCTGGGGGACACCTCTGCCAACCTTCTGGAATGGAGCGGCTATCAGGTGACACGCGAATATTACTTCAACGATGCAGGCCGTCAGATGCGAGTATTGGGTGCTTCGGTCCGTAGTCGTTATGAACAGGTGACCGCCGAGCCTGACCAGCCCTTTGCCTCCGAGCCCCGTGCGATCACACACCGTCAGCATTATCAGACGAAATCCATCGCGGGAGCAGATCAAACCTCAGTGACCGTTTCACACACCTTTCCCGAAGATGGCTACCTGGGTGAGTACATCACCCTGATTGCACGAGATTTGGCTGAGCAGCATGGCGTTGATCTCCTGGATGCAGAGACCGATAACCTCTTTGAACAAGCTGCTAAATCCACCATCTTTTCTGAAATTCAATCGACTTTGGAGCGTTTAGGAATTTCGATGGACATCTATTTTAATGAAAAGAGCGTCTATGAAACCGGTGCCGTGTCTGATGTTCTCAAGTCACTAGGCGATCAAAAGATGACGTATGAAAAAGACGGTGCGACATGGCTTAGGACCTCCGAACTAGGGAAGCAGACCGATACTGTCTTAGTGAAACAAACAGGGGAACCAACGTATCGTCTGCCTGATATTGCGTATCACATGGATAAACTCAAGCGAGGGTATGATCTACTGCTCAATATCTTTGGTGCAGATCATATTGACACCTACCCTGATATTCTGCGTGCACTGGATGTGTTGGGGCTGGATGCCGATCGGATCCATGTGATCATCTACCAGTTTGTGACTCTGACGCGTAATGGACAGGAGGTCAAGATGAGTACGCGCAAGGCAAATTTTATTACGCTGGACGAGCTCATCAACGAAGTGACCCCCGATGTAACCCGATATTTCTTTATCATGCGATCTGCTCAAAAACATTTAGAATTTGACATGGATCTGGCCCGAGAGGCAAACGATAAAAACCCAGTCTTCTATCTTCAGTATGCACATGCACGCATCTGTTCCATTGTAAGGAAGGCATCGGAAGTTGGTCTTGAAATGGACCCATCCATAGAGAGTCTGCAACGACTGATTCACGATGCTGAAATTGCATTGATCAAGGAGATCCTTCATTTTCCAGAGACCGTCATGAGCTGTGCACAAACCTATGAGCCGCATCGCCTTGCCACGTATTTGCGTAGTCTTGCTGAAGCATTTACCAAATTTTATCACTCCTGCAGAATCCTTGGTGAAGCCACTGAGATTGCACAGTCTCGTATGGCGTTAGCACATGCCACTGCGATCACGTTGCGCAATGGACTGTCCATTCTTGGAATCAGTGCACCAATCCGAATGTGACATGAAAATTGCCTATCAGGGAGAAGTGGGAGCCTTTAGCGAAGAAGCCGCCAAGCGACTGTATCCATCATGCAATCCCTATGGTGTCCCTTCCATGGAGGATGTCTTTCTGGCCGTTGAATCTGGACAGGCGGTGCGTGGCATCATTCCTATTGAAAATTCACTATTTGGCAGCGTTCACATTAACTACGATCACCTGCGCCAGCATGATGTCAAAATTGCAGGGGAAGTTAAACTCCGTATCCGCCATTACCTGATGGCCAAAAAAGGGGCCAGCCTTGAAACCATCACGCATGTGCTCTCCCATCCGCAGGCTCTTGGACAGTGTCAGACGTTTCTCAAACAGCATCTTGGATCCAGTGAAGTGACCCCCACCTATGACACGGCTGGGGCAGCAAAACTGATTGCCTCTGGCACGAGTCTTGCGAGGGCAGCCATTGCTCCAGCAAGAGCTGCAAAGCAGTACGGACTTGACATTCTGGCGACAGACCTGCAGAGTCATGTTAAGAATTACACACGTTTTCTGGCACTTGCACCGCATGATGCACCAAGAATGGATTCCGACAAGACCAAACTGAAGACATCCATTGTCTTTGAGCCTCAGTATAATATTCCTGGTGCCCTGTTCAAAAGTTTGGCTGTATTTTTTCTGCGTGATCTGGATCTCTATAAAGTGGAAAGTCGTCCACTGATTGGACGACCGGGCTATTACCTCTTCTATCTGGATGTGGAGGGAGATATTGAGCATCCGCGTCTTCAGCGAGCCCTTGAACACCTCCAAGAAATCAGCACTGATTTAAAAATCCTTGGATCCTACCCAGTCGGAGATACCTGGGATGGATCCAATCAAATCGCTCATCCATAAGTGTCTCATCATTCCCCCCGCCCAATGTACCGATTCTGTTTTCTTTTTCTTTGTCTTTCCTTGTTACGTGTTGATGTTATTGCCCAGAACAAACCTTTGGACCATGATGTCTATCAAATCTGGAATCGTTTTTCAGACTGGACGATATCTGATGATGGGCAGTGGGTTTTCTATGAATATGGGCCCGAGAAAGGTGATGGAACTCTTACGGTGGAACATCTGAGCAATGGTCAGATCCATGAGATTCCTCGTGGAACTCAGGCAACCTTCACGCATGACTCCCGCTATGCCGTCTATCTGATTGCTCCTTCCGAAGATACATTGCGTGCCGCCCGCAAAGCAGAACTTGAAGATCAGGACATGCCAAAGGACAGTCTAGCCATTCTAAACCTCCAGACGGCAGTGCAGCGCACGATCGCCCATGTTGAGTCCTACCAGATTCCAGAAGAATTTACGGGTAAGGTTGCCTATTTGCTGGAACCATCTGAAGCAGATTCAGTGGGTGATGGACAGACCTTGCATCTTCACGATGTAGCCACTGGTGAGGAAGCCCGTTTCCCGAATGTCAAAGATTATGCACTCTCCCCCAATGGTGCACACCTCGTCTACACCTACGCAGGAGTTGATTCTCTGGATACTGGCATCATTCGTGTTGATCTGTCTGGTATCACCAGTGATACGCTTCTTTCTGATGGTGGAGAGTATGATCAGATCACTTTTGATGAAGTTGGCAACCACCTTGCATTCCTATCCAGTCATCAGGGACATACCCTTGATCCGCCTGAATATGCCGTATACCACTGGTCTACTGACTCCGATAGCGTGCATGCAATTGCAACATCTGCCAATCCAGCTTTAATGGAGGGGTGGTGGATCAGTCCTCATGGGGATCTATCCTTCTCAAATGACGGCACCCGACTCTTCTTCGGAACTGCCCCGAAGCCTGATGAGGAACCAGAGGAGGACGACGAAGCCCCCGTTCTAGATATCTGGAACTGGAAGGATCCCCTTTTGCAGCCCATGCAGCTCGTCAATGCTGAGGAGGAAAAAGAACGCTCGTATCAGGCGGTCATCCATCTGGAATCACTCAAGATCGTGCAGTTAGCCGATCAAGTCATACCGAATGTCTTGATCGGCATGGAGGGAGATTCTGATATTGGGTTGGGATGGTCAAATCTACCCTACCAGAAACAGATCAGTTGGGATTCACCACGAATGTACGATGTGTATCTTCTCAATGCCAGTAGCGGTGAGAGGACCCAGGTGTTAGAGTCCATTCAATACCTCCCCACTTTATCTCCCAATACAGAATACGTGACTTGGTGGGATCGTGATCAATTAGCATGGATGGCACTTTCGACTGAAGGCGGCACACCTATCCATCTCACGGCCTCCATGGACTATCCGATCCACAACGAGCTCCATGACTGGCCGTTCTCCCCCAATCCATATGGGAGTGCTGGGTGGACTGAAAATGATGCCGAGTTTGTCTTCTATGACCGAACGGATGTTTGGGCTGTCAATCCCAGAGAGGTCACGCAGCGACGTAGTGTTACTCATGGATATGGACGCGATCACCATCTGCGATTACGTTATGTACTGTTGGATCCTGAGCTAGAGCATATCCCCGATGAGCTTCTCCTTGAGGCCTTTGATATGCAGACCAAAGCATCAGGATTTCTTCGTACGGACATCCGTAGCGATCGTATTCCCACAGAACTGATCATGATGGATAAGCGACTGCGCAGGCCGCTGAAAGCAAAGAAGGCTGAGCAGTTACTGCTCATTCGTGAAAGTTTTTCGGAATCCAGTGATTTGTGGACGAGTGGGCTGGATTTTTCTGACTTCCGAAAAGTAAGTGATATTAATCCCCAGCAATCGATGTACACATGGGGCTCGGCTGAACTGGTCCATTGGTCCTCTCTGGACGGTCTCCCTCTGACGGGGATGCTCTTTAAGCCAGAGGGTTTTGATCCTTCAAAGGCATACCCTATGATGGTGTACTTCTACGAAAAAATGTCCGACGGCTTGCATCAGTACCGTCCACCGTCGACTGCACGATCGTCTATCAGTTTTTCGTTTTATGTGAGCCGTGGATATGTGGTGTTTGTCCCAGATATTCCCTACAAGGTTGGCTACCCCGGTGAAAGTGCACTGAACGCGGTGGTTCCTGGTGTCACCATGCTGATCAATCAGGGATTTATTGATCCCGATCGCGTTGGCGTGCAGGGGCATAGCTGGGGAGGCTATCAGATTGCCTACATGATTACCGAATCAGATTTGTTTGCCGCTGCAGAAGCGGGTGCACCTGTGGTCAATATGACCAGTGCGTATGGTGGAATTCGATGGGCAAGCGGGATGAGCCGTATGTTTCAGTATGAACAAACGCAGAGTCGGATCGGTGGCTCGCTGTGGGAGTACCCCCTCCGGTATCTGTACAATTCCCCACTGTTTCAGGCGGACAAGATCAAGACACCCCTGCTGATGCTTCACAACGATGATGATGGTGCGGTTCCCTGGTATCAGGGGATTGAATTCTTTGTCGCTCTTCGTCGACTAGAAAAACCGGTCTGGATGCTGAACTACAATGGCGAAGGTCATGGACTTTCCCAATACCCAAATCGAAGAGATTTTGCGATTCGTATGCAACAGTTCTTTGACCACTACCTGATGGATTCTCCCGCTCCCGTATGGATGACTGAAGGGGTTCCAGCCATTGACAAGGGAAAAACACTGGGATTAGAACTGACCGAAGATCAGTAAAGATGTATCTCGAATCTGCTCGGTTGCCTAACACTTTGGATCCGTTGTGGATCATGATGGAAACCTCCATGACAAAGAAACTTTCTTGACCAAACTATAGCATCGTATCAGAACGACATGCAATCTGGCAGGGACTGAATCATCATCTCAAACATTCTCTTAGCAACCTACCCCTTTCGCAGAGTTCGTTCATCTTTTCCCTGAGCCTACCCTTGGATGACTGGACCTCCTTTCTTCAGCGGCATCATCTTTCAGTCCCCTTAGGAATTGCCCACATCACATGACAACTTCCATCAAAATCCGAGTACCACGAAAGGCAAGCCATGCCTTGAAGAAGAAAAATATGCCTACACTTGACAAACTCGGATGAAGAACATCTAAGTTCTGGAGGGAAAGATCACTACAAATGCGGCATATTGTTACTCATGTTGATGTGTTATCAATGAGAAGTAGCAGGATCAGGAACATGGCCGCAGAGAGTAACGCGATCATGCACCTCACACATATTCCTTCTGACATGGAACTCTGACAGGTACATGTCCAGCAGTGAGTTCACCAATCATAACGCATCATGATGGATCAAAGACAACAGGATACTCCAGCCACAGGAGCATTCGTAGATACTGGAGAAGCAACCCATTAGATTGTTAGGGAAAGCCCCCGACAGCTCAACCATTAAAGGTGCTTCAGCAAGAGTACAGCGTGGTGGAATACCACCAGAACCTAACCGGTCAAGGGGAGATCAATGGCGGCGATACGATCCTGCACAACGGGAATAATTGTATCAAACCCGCTAATACTAAAGATCTCACGAATGCTATCTCGCATGCTACAGAGAACGAGTTTGCCTTGATTAGACTGAATATTTTTCGCCCCAATCAACAGCACACGCATTCCCGAACTACTGATAAAGGATAGCTTGGTGAAGTCAACAACGATTTTTGTCTCTCCATCGTCAATGCGATCTTTGACCAAGCGCTCAAAAATGGGAGCATTGGAACTGTCGATCCGTCCAACGGGGATCATGATAAGAACATCTCCTTCGCGTTCTTCTTGTACGTCAATATTACTGGCCATAGATGGTTCCTCCAAGTGGTGATATGTTGATTTAACAAATGAATAGAATAAAGTTCAATATAAGAACTATGCGGTATTATATTCCAAAGTGAGTCGATTGATGCCATCAATAAACTCATAGGAATATCCATCCGCCTGTGCCTTGACAAGATGCAAGCCAAGACCTCCGATCGGACGGTTTGCCAACTCGCTGGTCGTATCTGGATTGGAATCCTCGGTAGGATCAAACGCTCCACCGTTGGACTCAACCACGACAGTGACATGCTGCTTAGAAGCTGTCAGGTTGATTTTGATTTTGGGTTCAACCCCGTCGTCAAAGACACCATGAACCAGCGTATTGGTGACTAATTCCTCTAGGGCAAGGTTGATGATAAATACGGTCCGATTGGGGAGCTCCTGGGCTTCCCCAAAGGTTTCTACCATTGCTGCAAGATCATGCAACTCGGATACGCGGGCCGAAATTTGAACGTTGAAATCTCCTGTAATCATGTTGTCTCTGTTTGAGTGGAAGAATCTTTTCGATAAAGGACCAAACACGTGCGATCATCTGCTGCCGCAGCACCACGAGAGAAGTCCATGATGTCATTCCAGACATGATCCAGAATCTCCACTGGATCAAATTTTGGAAATCCATCCAAGGCAAGTTCAAGGCGATTTTTTCCATAGATCTCACCAGCGAGATTCACCATATCGGTCAATCCATCAGTGTAACAAAATAAAACCTCGTTGTGCTCCATTTGAATGACTTTCTTGGAGTACTCAATTCCATCAAGTACACCCATAGCAACCCCACCTGTTCCAGGCAGCATTGTACGCTTTTCGCCGTCCATTAGATACGGAGGCTCATGGCCTGCAGATACATACGTAAGTTCACCCGTCTTCAAGTTGACCCTTGCAAGAAAGACGGTGACAAAAAGTCCCATTGGGTTCTGCTGACAGATACGATTGTTTGCACTCTGGCAAATCGTTGCTACATCGCTGCTCTCATTGGCTGCAAATCGGATGGCTGCCTGTGATGCTGCCATGAACAGAGCAGAGGCAACACCCTTTCCAGACACATCACCGACAACGCAGATCAGAGAATCTCCATCCTCAAAAAAGTCTACAAAATCACCTCCAACCTGCAGTGCGGGTTCCATACGGGCACTGGCAGTAAACGTTTCAAGATCGGCAGTTCCGTCCTGAACCAGAGCCGCCTGCACGGCCATGGCCATCTGAAGATCCTGATTGATGGCCTGTTGGGCGACTCGAAGTTGATTGTTCGCATTGACCAGCTCAGAGGTTCGCTCAGAAACCAGAGTCTCCAGAACTTCCTCACGAGAGAAAACCTGAACGGTCATATCCTGAAAGACCCGTGCGAGTGCTCCAATTTCATCAGACCGATCAAGGACAGGTCCGATGATGTCCTCATCGGGCTGCTCTCCACTCTCAACGAATCGGGCAGATTCGGCGATCTGTTCAATGGGGCGAGTGAGTAAACGTGCTCCAATGTAGGTTGCAAATCCAGTAAAGATTAGTAGCAGCAGAGAGATGATGAGGGTCTGGATCATTCCATACCATATTTCAGATGCGGTCTCATCAAGATTAATAAAAGCGAGCACCGTTCCGATTCGGTTATCTTCAATGGCAACTGGCATAGCAACCCATAATCCCCGCTCGGACTGTTGAGCAATCAATCCAAGCCACGCTCTGCTACTGGCCATCCCCGTCTGATTTGCTTCAGCAACAACTTCGGAAGAATATCTGGAGCGCTCATCATAGGGTTGGCTCCATGCTCTCTGCAGCTCCATGATATCATTGGCCTCGGAATGCTGGGCAGCTGCGGCAATGTTACCATCAGAGTCAATAAACCACAATGCCTCTGGATACCCTTCGCTCACAAGGACATTGGCCTGTTCCTGATAGACCGTATTGAGAATGCTGGCATTATCACCTCGTACGATGGGGAGTCCTACCTGAACAATATACTCACTTTGTGGGCGAGCGACGGTTACATATTTATACAGTGATGAGTCGCCACGATGAGGCTTCATGCCACTGTGATCAATCCACTGATCCACAAACAACTCATCCATCTCGTCCTGAAAGGGCAGTGTCGTAAGCGAACTGCCACCAGAGGAGGTCACAAAATGATCCACCCGACTTTGACGGTCTGCGATGGTAATTTCTCCAATCTCCGTATGGGTGATGATGTTCTCAAGATCTGCAATGATATTTTCATCACTGTAACCAGCGTTTCGCACAGCGGTGATATAGTGATCCAGAATCACCCCAATGACTCTCATGTTCGCGGACAGGTTTCCTTCAATCACAGCGGATACATCTGCATTGACACCCGCATGGGTCTGGCTCAAGAGCTCACTATCACCGAAGTCCAATCGATTCCCAACCTGTACAATGCGGCGATGGTCAACACCATTGGTGGCCACATACTTGTAGACATCACGATCCACTTCTCTCACCTGTGCAGGTTGTGTCACCACAGAAAAAGAATCGGGCGAAACATTCAAGAGAGAATAGAACTTGAAGGCCTGGGGCTGCTCACTTGGACTCATCTTAAACTGAAAAGGAATCAGGGAGCCATCAGGGCCACGCACATTGGTCAAATAGGAGAACGCCGTACTGTCGGTAATCCAGAACTCGTCAAGGACGGTTTCTTCAGTAATAGATGTTAACAGATCAACCACATTGGAGGTGTCATAGTCTGCATCAGCAGCGGCCTTGACAAAGAAGGCAGCGGCAAACGCTTGGGCCGTCATCGGTGCATTGAGTGAGGCATCGGCAGTCCGAGCAACACTTGCAATGGAAATTTCCCCTATATCTGCATAAACCTTGGATAATTGACTTGCCGTATCCTCTGCATTCTGAAGTGCCTGATCTCGTGAGGCGGTAATCCAGTTGGTGATCTGAGTGATGGAGATCGAAAGTGCCGTGATAATGATCAGTGCCACATTCGCGAGAAAAATGACCGTGGCAAGCCGTCGTGCCCGAGGCGTAATCCTGCGTATCAATTGACCAGCACGATCAACGATGCTTGTGCGATTTGTGGAGGTACTCTCCATATATGAATAGGTCAAGAGTTAATTCAATGCAATGCTGATCTAATGTGCCAGCTACATCTTCAGAAGCCAAATGTAGGACTAAAATACGAAATGTTCACGATTTAATTAGATTATGGATCGCCTGATTCGTTAAGAATGCCATAAACCCAGATCCAATCTCTAATGCTGACTCGTCAGGGCAAAACGTAGGAGTATGCAAATCATCCGATGGACCGACTCCTAAAGTATACAATAAACTATCACATTTTTCGGAAAAATATGCAAAATCTTCACCTGCCATCCAAATCGGCACCATCTCTACTTGATCCTGTCCAAGGTAATGGGCTGCAGTATCCTGGGCCAGTTTGGTCAGTGAAGGATCATTGATCACACCAGGATAACCTTTCTTGATGTCAACATCAACTGCAGCACCATATGCAGTAGCGGTGTGATGAATCACTTGGAGAATCCGATCCCACGCCTGCTGCCTCCAGTTTTCATCAAAACATCGAAAGGTGCCTTCAAGCAACACCTTGGATGGAATGATGTTGGTCGCACCGTCCGCTTCAATTCTGCCGATTGTCAGTACCGATGGGATTTCGGGGGGCATAGTACGGCTGACGATGCTCTGAAGAGCAACAATCATATGGGCAGCCACTAGAATGCTATCAGCAGATAGATCTTCTGGTTTGGCAGCATGCCCTCCATCAGCTTCAATCCGAATATAGATCTCGTCAGCACTGGCCATGAAGGGCCCCGAGCGGAACCCCAGTGTTCCAGCGGGAGAGGATGGCATCACATGCTGTGCAATGCAATAGGACGGTGCACGTTCAGTTTCGGTGGCATCCAAGATTCCCCCTGAAATCATGGATGATGCCCCGCCGGGCAGTTTTTCTTCAGCAGGTTGAAACACGAGCCGTATGGTTCCTTTAAGATGTTCGCGTAATTGATGCAATATATAGCCACAGCCCAGAAGGGATGCCGTATGCATATCATGACCACAGGCATGCATCACTCCAGAGTTTTTTGAAATAAACGGTGAATCCGTTTGTTCATGGATGGGAAGAGCGTCTATATCAGCACGCAGAAGGATGGTCGGGCCGGCATGTGCTCCCCGTACATGAGCGATGACACCTGTTTCCGTACTGGGGTCGGTATATTCAATGTTGAAGTTGTCCAGCTCCCTCCGAATCAAATCCGACGTTTCAAATTCCTGAAAGGATAATTCCGGGTTGCGATGAATCGCCCTTCGGATCCGAACCATTTCAGGCTGAATCGCCTCCGCAAGATGCTTGATCGTGGAAGTGAGTTCCATCTTCATGGATCAATGAAGCGTTTTTCGCTTATTGAGGTATGCCATCAGTGCTGTATCGTATGCAATGCCGGTATCAAGTTCAACATAGTCTACCGAATGTTTACGGCATTGCCGCTGGAGTCGGCTGGAGATGGACTCCATCTTTTTGGAATAGGCCTGACGCAACTGACCTGGATTGAGTGCAATTTCAGCGCCAGATTCCATGTCACGCAGAATCATAGGGCGGTCAGGGAGATGAAACAGGGCTTCGGTTTCTTTTTCAAGGATACGGAAGAGGAGCACTTCGTGTCCTCTGTGCCGCAGGTGTTGCAAGGCACGGACGATGTCGTCGTGCGTGTCGGTTTCATCCATTAGATCGGAAAGGACAACAATCAGTGATCGTCTGCGTAACCGTTCTGCTATCTGGTGGAGTGAACGGGCTGTTGCTGTATAATTCTCTGCACTATTGATGTTCTCCAAACGTTCCAGCTGAATGAGAATTTCTCGTAGATACCGCATCGTGCTTCGTGGCCGCAGGAAGGTACGGATTTCAGAGTCAAAGGAGAGGAGCCCCGTGGCATCCCTTTGTTGGATCATCAAGAAATGAAGTGCAGCCGCTAGATAAATGCTGTATTCCAATTTGGACAGTTGACCAGCATGGCGATACTGCATGGAAGCCGAGGTGTCTAGTACGATATAATGATGTAAATTGGTTTCTTCTTCGTATTGCTTAACATAGTATCGATCTGTTTTGGCATACACTTTCCAGTCCACATGGCGCAAAGCGTCTCCTGGATTGTATAAGCGATGTTCTGCAAACTCAACAGAAAATCCATGATAGGGACTCCTGTGCAAGCCCGTAATGAACCCTTCTACAACCAAGCGTGCACGCATCTCCATGTTCTTCAACCGAGATACAGTGACGGGATCTAAATACTTGAGAGGACTTTCAGAATTTGGATTTCTCATGGACGAGATGCGTTAAAGCGATGATTGCCTTACATTATACGGATGAAACCGCCTGAAATCATTAAAGCACAGTTAATGGATGCACAGGATGTGCACCGCACCATTACTAGATTGGCTCGGCAGGTGATTGAGTCCATGGATTCTAGTCACGAGATTGCTATTGTAGGATTGCATCGAAGGGGAGTTTACCTTGGAAAGAGACTTCAGACGCTTATTTATGAACTTGAGGGCATCAATGTTCCTTTTGGCACACTTGATGTGACCATGTATCGAGATGACTTTCGACGAAGATCAGGTGCACGCAAGATCCGATCCACCAACATTCCATTTAATGTAAGCAGTGGGCATCTGATTCTGGTTGATGATGTCTTGTACACGGGGCGCACCGTTCGTGCAGCTATGGATGCAGTCACGGATTTAGGCCGTCCAGCACGGCTGCAGTTTTTAACTCTGATTGATCGAGAACACCGTGAACTACCCATCCGTGCCGATATGGTCGGTCGCGTTGTGCCTACCATATCTCGTGAGGAAGTTCGGGTACAGCTCAGTGAAATTGATGATCATGATGGGGTGTGGTTAATTGAACGAGGAGAGGACGAATGAACATAGGAGATTCAAACATCAGTTCGCAAGTTTTGCTGCATCGCCATTTACTGGGGCTCTCCACCTACAGCGTTGAGGAGATTTTTCTGATTCTTGAAACCGCCAGAGAGTTTCGTGAAATCCTAGAACGTCCGATCAAGCGTGTTCCAACGCTTCGCGGTTTTACGATTGTGAATCTTTTTTTTGAGCCATCTACAAGAACGCGTATCTCGTTTGAACTTGCTGCCAAGCGACTGTCAGCTGATCTGGTCAATTTTGGTGGATCAGGGTCCAGCCTATCCAAGGGTGAAACCTTGAGAGACACTGCTCAAAATATTGAGGCAATGAAGGTAGACATGGCCATCATTCGCCACAGTTCTCCGGGGGCAGCGCATTTTCTGACACGATGCATTCAGGGGAGTGTGATCAACGCTGGAGATGGAGCACATGAACATCCCACGCAGGCACTTCTTGATTTGCTGACCATTTCCGAACACTATGATCGTTTTGAGAATCTGCGGGTGTCCATCATAGGAGACATTGCCCACAGTCGTGTAGCAAGATCCAACATCTTTGCACTGACAACTCTTGGAGCTCAGGTGACCCTGTGCGGCCCACAGACACTGATACCCGTATCCATTGAACAACTAGGGGTTCGCGTGACACATCGCCTTGATGAGGCTCTTGAAGACTGTCAGGTCGCAATGACTCTTCGTATTCAGCAGGAGCGTTTTGGAGCCAGCCTGGTGCCTTCTCTGCGTGAATATAACGCACTGTATGGTCTCACGTCAGAACATATGGAGATCCATCAGGATTTGATTGTATTGCATCCGGGGCCCGTTAACCGTGGGGTTGAACTTGATGATGAAGTCGTTGAGCATGAGCGGGCTGTGATCCTTGATCAGGTCACCAATGGTGTGGCTGTCCGCATGGCCGTCATGTATTTACTTGCTTCCAGTCGTGCTACTGACCGTGATTGATCAATGAATGCTACTCTTTGATCAACATGTAGACAGGAAGTTCGCTTTACAGCCAGGTGGGTAATGGAAGACACCACATCCTTGCCCTGGACAAATCAATAGGACATGAAACACGTGAATAGCAGTCCTTCAATTGGATGAATGTCCTACGGTGACATCCTGTCTCTTGGTGAGGTGTGAACGGTTTGAAGGGATCGCCAAGTCCGCATGGTAGAGAGGATCAGCAGATTGGACTTCATCTGAACATCTGTGTGCATACTGAGCAAAATTATCAGCGAATAGAGTGGAAAGGCGATGAGCAGTCTCATGATAAGCGCCAAGATCCGACCAAGACTTCTCTGGAAATAAAAGAGTTTCAGGAATTCCAGGGCATGTCGTGGGGATCGATAACTTGAAAATCGGCTCCGTAACGGTAGGAACATCAAGAAGAACTCCACGATGAATGGCATCAATAATCGCACGGGTATGGCGCAGTTTGATTCGCTCACTTCCATCCCCAACGATCCCGGTGTTGATCAGCCATACGTTGACATTGTGCTGTTCCATCTTTTCAGCAAGCAATTGAGAATACTTGGAAGGATGCCAGACTAAAAATGCCGCTCCAAAACATGCAGAGAATGTAGCCACGGGTTCATCAACTCCAACTTCGGTGCCCGCAACCTTCGCCGTATAGCCACTGATGAAGTGATACATCGCCTGAGCTGGCGTAAGCCTCGCGACAGGAGGAAAAATCCCAAAAGCATCAAAGGTGAGAAAAATAATATTGGATGGATGACCGCTACGACAGGGAATCTGAACGTGATCCACATAGTCAATGGGAAAACATGCTCTCGTATTTTCAGTGAGGGTGGTGTCTGAATAATCCACGGTATGAGTGTCTGGGTCAAGGATCACATTTTCTAGTACTGTACCGAAACGAATCACTTTATAGATTTCCGGTTCACGGGTAGCCGAGAGATGGATGACCTTTGCGTAGCACCCTCCTTCAATATTGAAAATCCCGTCATCTGCCCAGCAGTGCTCATCATCTCCGATCAGTGCACGGGCAGGATCCGCAGACAGCGTCGTCTTGCCAGTTCCTGAGAGCCCGAAAAAAAGGGATACATCTCCTTGGACTCCCTGATTCGCAGAACAATGCATGGAAAGGACACCCTGACGGGGCATGATATAGTTCATGATGGTGAAGATCCCTTTTTTCATTTCGCCAGCATATTCAGTCCCCAGAATCACCATCTGCTGATCTTCAAAGGATAGATCAATACTCGTCTTTGAAGACATGTAGGTTGTGTGGCGATTGGCGGGGAACATCCCCGCATTATAGATAACATAATCAGGATCACCATAATGGTCTAGCTCTTCATCGCTGACACGAATTAACATATTGTGCATGAAGAGTGCATGATATGCACGCTCACAGATCACTCGTACCTTGATCTGATACTGAGAATTCCAGCCTGCATAGCCATCGACGACATACAGGCGATCTCGTGTATTCAGATAGTCTCTTGCACGTTCACGGTTGATCTCAAAGGTGTGCTGATCAATCGGGAGATTGACGGCTCCCCACCATATATCTGTGTCGCTTGGTGATGCCTTTACAATCCGTTTATCGTGGGGACTACGACCTGTTTTTTCACCGCTGGTGATGGCAAGAGCACCGCTGTGTGCAATCGCAGCAGTTGGTTCGTTACGGAGGGCATCCTCATAGAGGACTGCTGGAACCACATTCCGTCGGACATCCTCAACCTTGATGCCGAACGGGGACAGATCAAGCATAGATTTGCAGGGAGATCACCAGAATGCTTACGAGTATACAAAGAAAGCGTTGCACCCCGGCAAACTGGATCTACCCCTTCACGGAGTACAGTTGATGGATCTGATTCTTGTACTGTTCAAGAACATTCTTTCGCCGAACCTTCAGTGTGGGCGTGAGCTGTCCACCATCAATCGTAAATGGCTCGGTCAGTAAGAGGAATTTTTTGATCTGCTCCCAGCCGGGTAGACTTTCGTTCACCTTATCCACCAGTTTCTGAACTGCTCCAGTCAGAACAGCAGAATCTACATCTGCCCCAAACGACTGTTCTACATATCCATTGTCAACCACAATGAGTGCAGAGCAAAACTTGTAATTGGGTCCTATGATCACCGCATGCTCAATGAGAGCATTGGACGCAAGGGCGACCTCAATCGGTGCAGGAGCAATGTACTTTCCAGTTGATAACTTGAAGAGCTGCTTCTTGCGATCGGTGATGTAGAGATAGCCATCCTGATCCATCTCACCAATGTCTCCAGTGTGGAACCAGCCATCTTCAGAAATTGTCTCTGCTGTTTCTTCAGGCATATTATAATAACCCTGCATGATGTGGGAGCCTCTCGATAAAATCTCACCATCTTCAGCGATTTTGACTTCAACGTCCTGAATCGGTGTTCCAACTGAGCCAGCACGGAGTTTACCCTTTTCATATAAGGTAATGACAGGAGACGTTTCTGTCAGTCCATATCCTTGGCCACAGTAGACTCCTAAACCATTGATGAATGACTGGATGCGTCCAGAGAGGGCTGCCCCCCCACTGGTAATCGCCTGGAGATCCCCTCCAAAGAGACGGGCACGAACCTTTTTGTACACCAGTTTTTCAGCAATTAGATCAGAAAGAGAGGAACTGGGGTTTTCTAGATCAAACTTCTCGGCCCGAGCAAGTGCCCAGCGACCAATCTTTCCCTTGATCCCAGTTTCATTCAGGGATTTCGTGATGACTCCCGCGTGCACTTTTTCAAGCAAGCGCGGAACCGTTGTCATATGCCGCGGTCGCACATGCTGCATATCACTGAGGAGTTCATCGGGAGTTTCAATAAAATAGATGGGGCAGGATTTAGAGAGATAGAATAAGGTAGCAATCCGTTCAAACGAATGAGATAGGGGCAAAAAGGAGAGGACAGGGCCTGGAACGGTAAAAGGCAGTCTGTCTGCAACTGCTATGGCATTCGTTGTTAGATTACGGTGTGTAAGCATCACGCCCTTAGGCATGCCAGTGGTGCCTGAGGTATAACAGATGGTCGCTAAGTCCGTGCTCTGGATGGCTTCCTTCGTTGTCGTGAGCAAGTCAGGTTCAGAGGACAGGAGCTCTTTTCCACGCTGCATTAACTCATCGTAGGTGAGCGTCTCTGGCGAAAATTTCCCACGAATTCCTACCATCCACTGCATCGTAGGAACGCTGGATACAAATTGTGCAGGGCATCGATCGTATAATTCCTGTGATGAAACGATATAACCGCAGATGCCTGCATCCCCCGCAATATGGAGGATTTGATCCTGAGGTTGTGATGTATAGATCGGCACACTGATGGCCCCCAAAGACAAAAGTGCCTGATCCAAAATCAGCCATTCGGTGCTGCTTTCAGAGTGGATTGCAACACGGTCGCCTTTGCGAACGCCCAGGCTGTAGAAACCCGCTGCACATGCATGAAGCTGATCCCGAAATGTAACATGATCGGTATCATACCATGCACCTTTTCGTTTGGTGGAGGCTACGATGGACGAATTGCTGTCCAGCCCAGCGTCAACAAGTTGGCAAATTGTAGAAATTGAAGACATGAAACGATGAACTAATTGAAAAGAGGAAAACTCGTTTATGATGAAATGATAACCGTATTCGTACCGAAAGGATGCCTGTCTCCGTAAACGAATCCCTATTAAAGGAATGCTCTAATTTAAGTAAAATTTGGGTTACAAACCATTGCGATGATTCAAATGTGAAGAAATATGGCTCGTAGCACCTAAAAGGGGTGCTCATGAATGTGAGAGTTGATTTGAGTCGAGATGGTCTTCGTCATGAAACAGTGTCAGTCCTATTTGAACTATACAATGCACACCTGTGATGTCAAAATCATTCCTGATGAGTATAATGGACTGAAAATGTACATCAGACTTCTATGCATCAACGCACGATTTCAGATCAGCTCTTTCAGGAGGCCGTTTCCTGTATGCCAGGCGGGGTGAGTTCACCCGTTCGGGCCTATAAAGCTGTTGGCGGCTCACCAATCTTCATTGAGAGGGGAAAGGGAGCATGGATACAAGATGTAGATGGTCATCAATATGTGGATTACGTTTTATCGTACGGCCCCCTACTAGCCGGACATGCGCATCCAAAGGTGCAAACCGCCTTGAACCATGCCATCCGTCGTGGCACCAGCTTTGGCGCATGTATTAAGGACGAGGCTCGTTTGGTACGCAAGATTCAGTCGGTGATGCCCTCTATTGAGAAGTTGCGCCTAGTAAATTCTGGAACCGAGGCTGTGATGAGTGCCATCCGCTTGGCAAGAGCATTCACTGGGCGGGATAAGATTCTCAAATGTATTGGTAATTATCATGGACATGCAGATAGTTTACTGGTTGAGGCAGGTAGTGGTGTGGCCACACTGGGTCTACCAAATAGTCCAGGTGTACCAAAGCGATCTGTCGAGGATACGATCGTCGTTCCTTTTAACGATCTGATGGCCGTCAAACGAGCTTTTGACCGATGTTCTGGGGAGATTGCCGCGATGATTGTTGAGCCTGTTGCCGGGAATATGGGGGTGATTCCTCCTCAGGATGACTACCTACATGGTCTGCGTCATTTGACTCATCACCATGAGTCTTTACTCATCTTTGACGAAGTGATGACGGGCTTCCGCGTTCATCCAGGGGGAGCTCAAGCGTTATTTGATGTGACTCCAGACCTGACCATCCTTGGTAAGGTCATCGGTGGAGGACTGCCCATTGGTGCCTATGGTGGAAGAGAGGATATCATGACAATGGTGGCCCCGCAAGGACCTGTTTATCAGGCGGGCACGCTCTCTGGTAATCCGTTGTCTGTGGCTGCAGGAATGGCAACCTTAGACGCAGGAATTCAACATTGGGATCAGGCTGCATCGGCTACTGCCACATTGATTGAAGCATTCAAGGACATCGCAACCAGTCAATCGGTTCCAGTGCAGGTTCAGGGAGTTGGAACCATGTTCAGTTGTTTTTTTACAGAGAAGTCAGTGACCGATTGGGAAAGTGCCTCTACTTCAGATACAGATTTCTTTGCAAAAGTTTTTCGAGCATTCCTTGAACATCACGTGTATCTTCCCCCTTCCCAATATGAAGCATGGTTTGTGTCAACTGCCCATGACGCAGAGTCGTGTACGCTAACAATGGAGGCATTTGAGACAGCCCTGAAAAAAAGTCTTCGTTCATAGTGCTGAACGTCTCACCTCCTTTACCTGTCCAAGATCAATATAGACTAAAAGGCCTCGGTCAATCTCAGTAGCACTCATGTAGGCTCCAATTTGCTGCTCATGATGCGACTCTATCTGTCCGCTTTTCCAGTCAATAATCAATTCAGGGATGCCGTCTGATGAAAAACTGACAGCATCTGCAATTCCAGCAACAACCGATTTTGTGCTGCCATCAGTCATCATATTGTAGACAGGACATTCGGGAATCAGTGAATCAAGAAGAGGACTAATTTGTGGGAGTTCCAGGGTTCTCTGGATTCTGTGACATATCTCTTCGGAGTCCATTGGGATCAGCGTCTGAATGTCCATGGACTCATGGATTTGTTTGATCAAGTGCTCCGCTCTTGGATGAAGTTGATCCGATGTGGTTTCTCCAGTGAGAACTTCTTCCATCAGTTTATGAATGACCAGTCCTCGAATTACCCCTTTTCCCTGAATCTCGGATGGATTGATGGAATCCACTAGGGAATCACCTTCATGAAGAAAGGTAGTTTCCACATCCACCGTTGGGATCTCGTCCCTACTTGGGCTTATCCATTTTAATCGGTTGGATATTTGCTGAATCCTTTCGGACTCAGCCATAAACTCCTCATGCGACTGGACCTGTGCCTCTAAAGTAGAGTCAGAGGACTCTTTATCATGGAGGAGTGCAGGATCAAAAGGTGGGAGTGCTTCGGTATGAAGATTCACCGTACCACGCCAAGATGTACCGGTGTCAGTGGATGATGCTGGAAGCGTTAGAAGAAGAAGGTCACGTGCACGGGTTGTGGCAACATACCAAAGTCGAATCCGCTCGTGCCGTTGCTGTTCAGTTTCCTCTTCTTTGATCTTTTGATGTCCCGCGACAGGGATTGAGAACAGGGGAGCATAGAGATGTTCAGTACTTCGATCAACGATAATCGGATCGGAAGCCCTTGGTTTTTTCCATGTATTGATTGGGATGACGACTGGCCACTCAAGTCCTTTTGCATTATGCATGGTACTGATGGTAATGGCATCCTGTGATGTATCGGGTTTCGCTTCGGGGGTTGGAGTTTTAAATGCCCAGCGATGATAGACCGAGTGAGCAAAATGTTTTAAGCCCCTGACATGATACGATCGTGCCTGTTCAAGAAAGAGATCTATATTTGACAGTGCACGGGGAGCCTGTTTTCCGTATCGAAGTCGCAGGTGTGCACGTATGCGGAATGTGTCCACTGCGGAAGACAACAGAACATAAGGTGTGCATCGGTGCGCAATCTTTAAGAGAGACTGAAGATGGGTGATCACCTCTCGGATACGATCGTTTTTGATAGGGTTGACATCAATCCAAGCATTGAGTTGAGGCAAGTCATCCGGCCGATCTGGATCTCTTGGAAGTTCCCATGCCAAATCCAGTAGCTGCTGATCTGTACATCCAACCAGAGGACCTCTCAGAAATGCACCGAATGCAAACGTATCATGTCCATTGGCAAGGATCATCGTCAGTGCAACCATATCCTGGATTTCCTGAAGAAGATAGAAGCTCTTGCCAGCCTGCGTTTCAAACTCAATTCCCACGTTCTGGAGTGCACGTTCATAGTGATGAACATCGGTCCCCACTGGGGTCAGCAGTGCAATATCTTTTGCATGGTATTGCCTCCTGATGAGCTCTTGACAGACCTGAGCAACCGTTTCGGCCTCCTGTTCGTGGAAATGAGCAGGTGTCGCATCCTGTGGATCAAATTCTACATATGCCACAGACTGTCCATCAGGTTTTTTAGTATCAAAGGGCTGTAAATCAATGTAGCCGGCTTGATGAGACTCAGAAAGGGGCTGTTTAAATTGGGCATTCACAAATGCCAACACTGGAGCCGTAGAACGGAAATTTGTGGTGATGCTCAGTACATTTTCCTTGGGGAAAGTTTCTCTGGCTTTTGTATAAATCGATACATTTGCTCCACGAAACCTATAGATGGACTGATTGGGATCCCCTACGATAAAGATGGACCCCGGTCGTGTGTTGAGTTGATACCAATCATCATGCTGATCGTCACTGCACAGATTCCAGAAGATTTCCGCCTGTAGACCATCGGTATCCTGAAATTCGTCAACTAGGATGAAACGATACTGTTGAGCAAGTGCTTTACGGACATGAGGACCATGTTCTGAATGACAAAGGAGATTCGCCGTGCCGTAGATGAGATCATCAAAATCAAGAAGCCCCGCTGATCTTTTATATTGTTGATACCGCTGAAACAGGCCTTTCAGATCATCTACAAGGCGGTACAACAGCAAACCAGCCATCTCCTGACGCACCTTTCCATTCCACAGGGTGCGAACATTTTCATAGGCATCCGATGCAGTTTTTCGTGCCTCATTGATTGATTTTTGCGTTCCGGTCAGGGCATTTTTCCAGTCATTGCTCTGGGATTTTCGATTAAACACGGTCAGGGTTGTTTGAGAGGATTCACGAGTGACCAGTTGATATTCAGCGGGAAGATCCATGAAATCGAGGATTTCTGAGATGGGACTCTGAGCTGTGATCGCAGATCTCTTGATCCATGCAGAGAATCCAGCAGCAACCGCATGGGCCGTAGGCACGGGAGCTTCCAGATCCTGAATAAAGTCAACATATTCCTTGAGTGCCAGCTGGAATTGATTGATGGTTTCATGAAGATGATGTGGGGGATGCAAGGTTGCACTGCGGTAGGCCCGTAAACGATCGGTGAGGCTTTGAAGATGATACATCCCGTCACGAATCAACACCTGTGCTACTAACAATCCATCATCCTTAGAGAGAATGTTTTGTAGCCATCCATTCGTGACTTCCTGAAAAATTGCATTTGCCTGAGATTCATCCATAACGACAGCACCTGGGTCAATATTCGCTTCCACTGGAAATGTCTTCAACACGCGCTGGCAGAATCCATGGATGGTAGAACATGTAAGAAAGTCCAGATTTTTTTCAGCATCCTGTAGACAGTCTTTTTCGGATGAAGACAAATTTTTGTTAAAGACCTCAGAGAGACCGGGAGGAAAGGTACCTTCCAGAAGTTCACGCACATATTCACGAACCCGCAGGAGAAGTTCACTTGCAGCTGCTTCAGTAAAGGTGACGGCAACAATATGTTCGGGAAGTTTCCCGCGAGCAAGCATGACGGCAATTCGTCCTGCCAGAATCGTGGTTTTTCCCGTTCCAGCCCCAGCTTCAACAACCAGGGATTCATCAATGGCGGTCAGGGCACGGTATCGAGCCTGAGAATCAACTAAACTGCTCATCAATCTTCCTCCCAAAATTCAGTAAGAACTAAACCAAGTTTTTTTGTGAGGTCTTCTTGCTTTCGAGGGAGATATCCTTGAAACAAGTCGGCGGGGAGGGCAAGTTTCAAATCCATGTAGATCCCTAAATCGTACTGTTGCTTGGGTATCGCACCAAATAGGACATAACCATCATGAAAGTTTTGAATCGCTTCGTTCACATTTTGTGAGAGTTGACCGACGAATTCTTCCTGGGGTGTGGGAAGAGGTAAGCGATGTCCATTTTGTAGATAAAAAAGACTTGTTGAGATCTTTAATTTTCGTTTTAATAAAGAACTGGCCGCGATAAAATAGATACATCGCTGGAGTTCACGTCCTCCTTTCAACCCAGATTCCCTGAGAGGCTTTCCACTTTTATAGTCTGTAAGATCTGCAGATTTTGGATGCAGGTCAAGATCAAGACGATCAATGGTCCCTGTCATTCGTAGGCTTGTTCCCGTAAGAGTCACAGGAGCATTAGGATCCCATGGAACATCTGCAAGGGTTTCCCCCTCACTGCTTCCGAATGGCACCTCAGCAAACGACTGTGATGACTCCCCTGGATGGTAGTCCTGAAACACAAGGTTCGTCATATGGGTGATCTGCTTCATTGTATCTTCCCAGAGTAATTTTGGTGGAATCCCATAGAGCGATTCCCAATCCGCACATGTAGATTCAATCGCTTGTGCTATCAAATTCTCTCTTGACCAATCGCTAGCCTGTTTTCTGTGAGATTCTATGTTCTGAAGAACGGACTGCAAAACCAGATGCACTAGGCTTCCATAATTCATAGGATTCAACTTCAATGGGTCAACATATGGCTGGATTCCTCTCCATTTCAGGCCGTAATGCCATACAAACCCAAGGGGAGACCGTAGCATTCTTGTCAGTGATGTAGCAGATGCTGGCTTTTTCAACAGATGAAGAATGAGAGGGTGATTTTTTTGAATCAAGCCATCATGTTCTGTGATATGATCACTTCTCCAATTTTTCCAGCATGAATAGGCATTGACTGCAACGGGATTGTGTTTGAATTGAGCAGGTGAGGCGAGCGTCCAATCTGATGTACTCATTGCATGTACAGGGGTTGAATTACGGAAGGCTTTTGTGCCACTACGAAGAAGATCTGAATGCAAAAGATGACTGTGCCCTAGAACCTTTCCATCGGCATCGTATCGGGCAAACGAGCAAAGAATGGAATTGGACGTTGTCTTGCAGATCGTAGAAAAATCTCGTTGGTCAGCATCAGAAATAGGAAGAGGATCCAGTAATTGGTTGGCATACTCTAAGCCAGGCCCGGTCAGGAGTAGATCTTTCATGTTTTCGCGCGGCCAGCGATATGAATTGAGTCCAAGAAGCCGAACATAGGGTCTTGGCGAAGCCGCTAAGGATCGTGCAGGCATCCAGGCAACCCGTTCACTGAATTCTGGGGGTTCGGGCACAGAAATCTTGAGAATTTCCTGTTCAATAGACGTAGCAGGAGACACTTTCAGAAGACTAGTCCACAGTTGAAGTGCTGCACCTGCAAGGATTTGTTCACCAGACTTGAGCCATGACTGCTTCATGTCAATGTGATCCATTAGATTTAATTGAGGGTTTTGATCCAGTCGGTAATCGGCATTTTGATTGATCTGGGATAGTACAAGTGATACAGGGTTATCATCTGCATTTTCCAGGGCCTCAACCTGTTTGGACACATGCAGATGGATTTGCTCCTGAGAGAGCATGTGCAGGTCATGAATTTGATTGGTCAGATTCCACCATGCTTTCCCCAAGGATTGGAGTCTATTGGTCAAAAACTGTTGATGCGTGCATAGGCGATGGATTCGATCTGAAGAAATTCCGCGAAGTAGCAGATCGGCTAAGGCAACCACTGCCTGCCCATGAGGTCGATTGATTAAATTCACCCCATGTGCAAAATACAAAGGCAGGTCAGACTCTTCTCGTAATGTCAAGAAAAAATCGTCATAGATCTTCGTATCGGTGGAAGCAATGGCGATATCGGAGGGAGAGATATTTTGATTGGAGACCAAGTGTCGTGCCCACCGCATTGCCTCAACGCATTCATGAAATGGGGTGGAACAACTCACTGCTGTGATGGATGGCGTTTGTTGAGACTCTGATTGGATTTTGCAGCGTGAAGGCAAATGCGGTGGGACATGCCTTGGCCCCGCATTCCAATTGACGGGTACGTGTTCTGAGAGTAGTTCAACCAATCGCCACCAGCAGGGGTGCAGTTCTGTCATACCAATAAAGCTCACTGATCCGAGCACAATGCGGGCATGATTGATGTTCTTGCAAGCTGCCTCAATGAGAGATTCAGGAGGGAGCATGGAAGGAGGCATTCGTTGAGAAACGGCATGATTGAGGTGTGCGACCTCTCGTACACGGTGGTGTGATTGGTTGAGATCAAAGCCACTGAGCCATACCTTATTGATGGTGTTCGTCGCAGTTCCGACAAATCCGGGAAGGTCTTTGATGCCGTTTAAGCTCCCAAGATCTGTATTCGGTAGCACTTCCTGAATGGTTGCACGCAGAAATGCAGGATTCACCGTTTGCACGAATCCACCTGCAAGTCTGACGGCGAGTTCATTGATCATCATAATCTGCGTTCCATGCCTGCGATGATTTGCCATTTCGAGACGTTGTGTAAGATAGCAGTGTCGATCAAGAACGACGATAGTCGTTTTTTTAGTCATCATATCAGAGATGTGTAAAATTGAACGTTTGCATGATCATTGAGAACAGATCATTAGTATCTACCTACATTAGGTCGCATGTAGAAAAGCATCTGTACGATTTTGATGGATGAGTGATGCCTCATTTGAATGAGGTTGTGGGATTTCTGAAAATTAAAACAGAATGATGATTAATGTGTATCACTTTTCGTCAATCATCTCCATCAACTCCTCCAAAGACTCCTTCGTTGTGATCTTTCTTGATAATTTACCATCTATCCATTGAGTCCTTTCTTGACCTGATCATGATTCAATCTGTGAATCGTCCTCTTTTGTTACCAGACAGGAATTGTTATTTAGAATCCATCTTTAACACGTAGTGCTATTTTTTCATGGCTAAGAAAGTCAATCCAAGGCAAGACGATGACGGAGTCGAAGCTCTGGAAGTCTTGTTAAAAGTCGTTGTTTCCCATAGAGCTCCCTCATTTTTTGTGAAAGTGTTAGTCCTAATGGCATCCGTTGGTCTGATGGACAAATTTAAAATTGTCCTGTACGATCGATACTCAGGAATCAAAGACTCACTCCAATCCCTTCAGGCCAGTCAAAGGTTCTTAATTTGGTTTGTAAAATCTTCCGTTATACTTTTATGCATCATGATGATCGTTTTAATTGCTGTCGTATGGATCCGTATGTGAGTTTATGTTTGATCAAGAAGTCCTATTCTGAAATCTTGACGAAATAGAATATCTCATTCTCGTGGACTTTCAATGCTATCACATCAGGATGAGGCAGGTTGAAGATCTTGATCAGGCCAATCTCACAGAACTTCACAACATTGCCAAGAAATGTTCATCCATTTGTTGTTGATGGAATCAAGCATGCAATCAAAGTCATTTCTGAGCACCCCGCATGCGATACATTTGACCGTTAGATGTGCTGTTGCCTCTGCCAAGAATCTACTGAGAGTCGGGGGCTAAATACCTTTTTGACCAGCTGTTTGAGAAGGGTATTTTAGCAGACAAAGGTGAGGAAGGATACAATACTCCTGTTCCATCCATGCACACATGGCTTGTTGACACATGTCTTCCCAGAATATTCACGACGATTGAGTTTTAAGGTTCTTCCATTTTTAGTCTGGGTTTATATCCAGTAGAACCATCAAAAACAGGCAACCCACACTAAAAATGGAAGAACCTTGAAGAAAGAAGGCATTTTGGATCTGGTTGGAACCAAGTATGACTGGTTAAC
>JAPOUL010000159.1 GCA_026708685.1 Bacteroidota bacterium | reverse complement strand
GATATTTATCCCAGCAGTGCAAAAATGGGATAAATGAAGATTTTATTGGGCTTAATTTGTATAAGTTATTTTTGGACGAGCCCTTACTCCAAATGTAGACCTAAACCTTGAATAGGACCAACACTTAGAATCTACCTGATTATCACTCTTTACTTTAAATTGCTACTTGGCCAAAAATGACATTAACTCGCAAAAACCTTGAGAAAACGAACTTACAGTCCCCTTTACATGCATCATGTATCTCCAAGATTATTATTCATTCTCTGGCGCAGTAAGCTAATGAAACTGGAGAAGTTGGAAGTTTTATGCCTACGATTTTTTCTCCTAAATTCCAGCGTTCTGGATTTCTATTGAAATATTCCCAGACCCTTCTACACTGATAAGTTTTCCCATCTCCCGCAGTGCCAGTAAGAATCACGTTTTGGGGCTTTTCCGATTTAAAGTTCTCAATAACATCTCTAAGCCGAACAGGTTCTATTTCTATCGATTTCTTGATACCGTAGTGGTTAATTTCAGAATGTATTCGTTCGTCATACATGTTATCACTTGTGGGAATTGGGCCGTAGTGCCTCAAAAATCCAACAAGATTGTATGAATGGGGCACAAGAGTTGTGGCAAATGCGTTATGGATTAGGAACTAAATATAACAAATTTTCGCGTTTTATCTTCATTGAACGATAATTCATCTATTTGATCGGAACCCTTGAGATCCGCATTTTATCCAACGATTACCCCAAGCCCTGGCTCATCAAGTAAATGTAAAAAACCATCAGATAAACGAAAACCACCCCTTACTACATCTTTAGATAGATCAAAACTACCATCAAGGTCTATATACTTAGTCTTAGGGCAAGAGTATCCAGTATGCAGGGCGGCAGCGATGCTGATCACGCTCTCATCCATGCACCCCCACATGAGATCAACACCTACCATCTGGGCTATATCGGCAATAGCCAAAGCGCCCGTGATACCCCCACATTTCATGAGTTTGATATTCCAGATCCCAAATTGCTCCCCCACCGCTAATTGTAGAGCATCGGATGGTCCATGCAAACTTTCATCAGCAGCCATCAACTGTCGGATTTCTTTTGAAAGATGATCCATATCCCCCTCATCTCCCCTTTTTAAAGGTTGCTCAATGAGTTCAAGTCTTAGCTCAGCAGATTCAATAGCAAGGTTGCGTGTTTGATCAATCGAATATCCCTGATTGGCATCTACTCGAATATCTATATGATCAGGACATAACGAGCGCAGTGCACGCAATCGATCTATATCCTCCTCGTAATTCAAACCTAATTTCACTTTGAGACATTTGAAGCCCCGCTCAAGATATTCGCGGGCTTCATCCAATGTCTTGTCCAGAGGAAGAATGCCAATGGTGATGGATGTGGGGAGAGCATTCATGGGGCGGCCGAGCATCATAGCCACCGAAATGCCATAGCTGCGGGCCACTAGATCATACAGTGCCATGTCCAAAGCCGCCAATGCTGATGGGTAATCTGAACACTGGGCTCGTAGCTGATGAGTAAGAAACCGCAATCTATGTGGATTCTGTCCCTTTAAGATATCAAGCCCAACTGAGCCCAACATCGCAAAACAATCGTCTGGATCTTCTGATGTCACCGATGTAGGAGCTGCACATCCAAATCCCAACACTCCACATCTACTCTCTAATCGAACAAAATGTAAATCTACGGTGCTGACCTGCCGAGTGGCAATCAAATAGGGTCGCGTCAACGGAAGTCGCTCCGTCCATGTCTCTACATGTTCAATGATCATGATGTAGTTTTTCCTGAATGATGCTTACGAAACGATCTATCCCATCTTCAAGTGGCCTGGCTACTGGGATTCCATAGAGTTCTTCTAATTCCGCAGATAGTTTTGCAGACTCATCTTGGTCAAGTCCCTGCGTATATAAGGAGATCCCCCATACTTCTGAACCCAAAAGGCGAATGAGTTCTATTTCTTCGGATAGAGGTGGTAATGTGTGACTTAGATGCTCAAAATCTTCAAAATGAGTCCGTGCAGGAGCATGTTGTAGAATGACCCCTGCAGATTGGGCAGAGCAGATTAACTCGGATCCCGCGGGACCTGCAGGATTCCTAAGTGCAGATTGCCCTTCAAGAAGAATCACATCAGGCGATGTCTCTCGATAGCAGTTCACAATAGCATGTTCTAACTCCCCAGAAACAAAATCATTTAGCGTAGCATCAAAAATAAATCCATACTTGAGTCCCTGCAACCAACCCGTTTGCCCTGTATAAATGACCTCGGCATGCATCCCCAGCTCCGTGAACTTCTTCTGCATCAGCATCGCCGTTGTCCGTTTACCAATAGCACAATCCATTCCTAAGACGGCAATTCGGGGCGTTGGTATTGAAAAAATCTCACCCGTCCAAAAATGTAACTCCGATGCTGGACGGGGTTTACGTAAATCAATGATCCTCTCCTGAGCGACCTCAGCAATCTCAGCATCTTCGGAAAGCAATTGATGAAGCCCGTTGACTAAGATAAGTCCTGCAGAGGCAGCCGTTAAAAGATCTTCACGTAAAAGTCGTGGCAATTTCCCTCCAACCGTAGCAACTCCAATGACACAGTGAGTCGGTTGAACATATTCAAGTGCATGGGATACCGAACGGTAAAACAGAATATCACGTTTTTGACCATCTAAAATGAAGCCTGCATCCTGACCCGTATGGGTTGGGTCAATCACACCCGCAATTTCATACTTACTCGGCCCACGAAGTAATCCATGGGTCGTTTTCGCGAATACGCTATCAAATAAGCCGTTTGCAAGTATAAGTGCACTTTCTTTCATGATTTCAATCTTTTAATCAAAAATTGGAACCCCATTCTAACAAAACTGGGTTTGTCGGGTAGGCATTCTCCTGTTTAACTGCGATGAATCTATTTTTGATTTTCAAACACTAAAAATATGACTCCTAAACCTGTACGTCTTCTGACCAGCTCTCCATCTTTGCCTGATGTACTTGAAAGGTTGAGAGAATTAGCCTATAATATCCGATGGGCATGGGATGAAGACACGATTGCCCTCTTCCAACGACTTGACGAAGACCGATGGAATGCGTCAGGACATAACCCTGTTCAAATGCTAGCACAGGTGCCCGTCACTCGCTTACAAGAACTATCCGAAGATGAAGGATTTGTCGCTCACATGAACGAAGTCTGTGCATCCTTTGACAACTATATGGGAGCTGCATCTACATGGTTCTCTCGCACTCATCAACATGATGGCTTACTTGCCGCCTACTTCTCGGCGGAGTTTGGTGTCACTGAATGTCTAAAAATATTTGCGGGAGGGCTTGGTGTTTTGGCAGGCGATCATCTCAAAAGTGCTAGTGATCTTGGGGTTCCCATTGTAGGGGTTGGATTGATGTATCAGCAGGGATACTTTAGTCAGCATCTCAATGCAAAAGGATGGCAACAGGAATCCTATATAAAAAATGATCTTCGCACATTGCCGCTCACTTTGGAGTGTGGTGATGATGGACTGCCCCTTCAAGTCGCCGTTGAAATTGGAGATCACGACGTATTTGCTCAAATCTGGCGGGTTCAGGTCGGGCGAATTCCATTGTATTTGCTAGATACCAATCTTGAGGCAAATCAACTTGATGAGGATCGAAATCTGACCGATTATCTCTATGGCGGTGGCAATGAACTCCGTATTCGGCAGGAAATTATTCTCGGCATTGGAGGGTATCGAGCTCTTAAGTTACTGGGGCTTAGTCCAAAGGTTTTTCATGTCAACGAAGGACACTCCGCATTTCTGACGCTTGATCGCACGAGAGAGTTGATGAATGAGCATCACTTATCCTTTGAGGAAGCTCGGACTGCAACCGCGGCCAGCGTCGTGTTCACGACTCATACACCCGTTGAAGCTGGCCATGACCGCTTTCCCCCCGAGTTAATGGATCGCTATTTAGTCTCTTATGCAAAGAAAGCACTCGGACTTGAACGCCGTGAATTTATGGCACTTGGCCGTGAAAGTGCTGATAATGATGAAGAATTGTTTGGAATGACTAAACTCGCCCTCCGAATGAGCAATTTCTGTAATGGAGTCGCTCGTCTGCATGGAGAAGTGAGTCGTAAGATGTGGCAAAACTTATGGCAAAGTATCCCTGAGGAAGAGGTTCCCATTAGCCATGTGACCAATGGCATTCATATTTCGTCATGGATTTCCAGTTCCTTGAAGCGCCATGTAGATCGCTATGTTGGCCCCCGTTGGAGAGAGGAAGCCATCAGTGAATCTCAATGGATGAATGCCGAGCAAATTCCAGATGACATCTTGTGGTTGACTCATCTGCGAAATAAAGAGCATCTGATCCTCCAGGCCCGAAGATCTCTCCGATCTCGCCTTATTCGGCTAGAAGCTCCAGCCAAAGAAATTGCCCGAGCCAAGAAAGTCTTGGATCCCCATGCACTGACCATTGGGTTTGCTCGACGATTCGCAACCTATAAGCGTGCAAGTCTATTCCTTTGGGATGTGGATAGGTTGACAAAGATTCTCACAGATCCAACTCGCCCCGTACAGATTATTTTTGCAGGAAAAGCTCATCCACGAGATGAACCTGGAAAGGAATTGATCCAAAAAATTGTTGAAGCATCCAGTACCGATGTACTCAGCAATCATCTTCTCTTTATTGAAGATTATGACATGGCCATTGCCCGTGATCTCGTTCAAGGTGTAGATCTCTGGTTAAATACCCCCAGAAGACCTCGAGAAGCCAGCGGAACCAGTGGCATGAAAGCCGCTGCCAATGGCGGACTCAACCTTAGCATCCTTGATGGATGGTGGGATGAAGGATTTGATCCTTCCATTGGATGGACTATCGGAGACGGAGAGATCACAGAAAACCATGCATATCAAGACGAAAGAGATGCCGAACAACTCTATGATCAACTTGAGCATGAAATCATCCCGTTGTTCTATGAACGATCCTCCGAGAACTTGCCCATAGAATGGATTGCTCGAATGAAGCGATCCATTGCCTCTCACAGTAGCTTCTTTAACACCCACAGGATGGTACAGCAATACACTGAAAAAGCATATCTGGTTGCCAATGCACGGGTGGATGACCTGTATGCAACGAAGATGAAGGAGGCAAGGGCACTCTCACAATGGAAGGAGCGGGTACAGAGTGCATGGCCAGATGTTCAAGTTCATGTAAACGAAGATTCCCCCCATGGTGGAATTCAGGTCGGCGAACCATTCACCGTTACCGCTCATGTCACCCTTGGAGATCTCAACCCGATAGATGTTGAAGTAGAACTCTACCTTGGTCCTACCACCAGTCATGGAATCACTGGCGAGACGAGTATCTATCCCATGGATTTAATCAATACGGGAGATGATCGTGTCACTATGTGTACGTATGAAGCCAACAACGTTACCTGTACTCAAAGTGGTACGGTTGGTTACACAGTTCGTGTTCGCCCAAAGCGAGGCGATCAACCCCTGCTACAATGCTCAAATCTAATGACTTGGGCACAGTAAGCAATCACTCTCCCAGAGTCGATAGATTGATACGGTTAGGATTTTCAAAGACCGAATCTGATAGTTCGGAATACACCCCAAGGTTGTTCAGTGTGCGAACATTGGATGGATCGGTTACATCCACCCGCGTATCGGCCAGCATGATTCCTCCGTAACTTTTATATCCCTCCCAAGTCCGTATAAAATTAGGTTCTTCTGAATCAGCTCGTGCATAAAATGACCACTGCTCCACTAAATTTCGCTCCGTACTAACATAGACATCATACCCGTTACCGGGTGTGAGTCCTACATTTTCAAATTGGAGGGTGAGCACATGTGCCTTTTCACCATTGGACATCATTTCCTCTCCCTTGTACCCCAGTGTGACTCCCGAATCTTTCAGTTTAAAAGGTAGCATCAGCCAGTACCCTGCATTGATCCAGTTTCGATAGGCTATAGCGAGCAGCTCCTCAGAAGGCTGAACCTCATCGCCATGGATAAAAGCCTGACCTTCCCGTGTATGGATATTCACAAGCACGACCGTACTGTCATTCTGCCACCGAAACATCCCCGTCCATTTATCCCACACATGGTCCTGTCCAAAGAGGGTCCAGCTCAGATAGCGGGTTTGATCCCACGCTTGCCGGCCTCCCATGCTTGCCATCACCAGATCGGCAATTTCAATGGCTCGGGAGTCTGAGGCTTCTATATTGAATCCTTCCATGGGAGGATTAGGATCATCCTGAGCCAATGCAAGCACAGGGAAAAGTAGTAAAACAAGAAAGATGGATGATTTCATAGATAACAAAGTTTAACCGAGTAAATACCTTAACATCAACAGCATTATAGCGGATGCTACTGCTTTGTGAATTTAACAGAACTCTTGATTTTATGATCAAATCAATGAGTCTGCTTCATCCGTTCTTCCTTCGGAAACAGATCTATTGAGAATTGATGCCTATCACCCTGTGCTACCTTCCAGTCCATATTTGCTTACATTGCCTTTTGTGAATCAGAATGTACATCCATTGGATGATGGTAAATCACTTACGTTCCACCATCCATGATCTGAGCCCCTCATATAACACGACCTGCTCCTTCTTCATATGCTCGCATCCATCAAAATCAGACGAGGGGTAGAATGAATTCGTTGTTTGTCGATCTGAAGAAAAGAAACCAATCGTAGCAGAATAGTAACCAACAGCCTTGTGGCAATGGCACCCATGCGGGTTCTATTGTTATGGCTGATCAAATTCATTATCGCTTGTCAGATGGCACCATCTACACTGGCCCTGTAGACAGCTCTACGTATGGAACCTGGGTGGAATGTTGCACGAAAGGATGTTCTACTTGGATAGAAATGCCCAATGACGCAGTGCAGGCGTGGTGCTGGAAATGCCACCCAAGAAATACCAGAAGATGGAGGGATCTTCACATTCAACGATTAGAGGATTCAGCACAGAAACGCCATGAACACTGGCTGAAGTACAACAAAAACCCTCTTAATCTGAACCTATCCTGAGGCTTCTTACCTGATTTGAAGAGATCATGAAAAACACACATAGCCAAGCCAGTATTGATCATTCCATTTCTAGGAGCACCCGCCCAAATATCTATGATACAGGCTTACCCACTTGCACAATTTCTTTGTCTTCTTCGTTGGTGAAGTCGTACATTCAAAGATAGACCCCATTTGACCAACAACTCGCCTCAAAAACGGAGGAAATGACCAATTCATGCCCTTTTTTGTTTAATTATCAATTAGGTGCTATTTGTCAATCTGATATTCATTTGAGGATTCTGAAAAAGATTCTGTTTTCAATGATAGCTCTATCACGAACGTGTGGGTTGAGATCTATGCTGCCACAGAAGAAGAGAGTAGCATCCCATTTCTGACCATCGTGCTGGAGTGAGTCCGATTCCCCGTAAGATATTTCCAGTTCAAAATCATCTCGACTAAATTTATTAATGTTCCTGATTGATTACGCATACACACTTATTCTAATTCGCAGGATTCTGGTTTGTGTTGTTTTTTGTGTGTTTACCGCCAGCGTTCAAGGGCAAGATCCATCCATTACAGGTCAAATCACTGATTCCTTGACAAACAAGCCTCTGGTTGGAGCGCATGTGATCGTTTCTAATACCCTGATAACAACCATCACTAATGTTGATGGAAAATTCCAGATTTCCAATCTTGATCCTGGTGACTATGTTCTCAGGGCCAGTATGGCTGGGTATGAAACCAGAGAGTCACATGTCACACTGACCGATTCCAAGGTTCACACCTGGTTCGTTGCATTACGACGAGGAACAAACCTAAACCCAGTCCAATTCTCCACTGGACACCGTCCTGAGGAGGCCATCAATGCTCCCGCATCTGTTGATGTAGTCACAAACAGAGATCTTCAATCGGATTTATCGCCCACAACTGCATTTTCACTGCGAAATATCACCGGCCTGGATCTTGCGCAGACAGGGATTGACCGATATGAAATCACCCTGCAAGGATTCAATGATGCCTTCTCACGCTCTCCGTATATTCTCATCAACCATCGCAAAGCCAGTGTTGCGTCCATCGGGGTTAATCTTCACTCGGTCATGCCGAATCTATGGATGAATACGGAAAAAGTTGAAATCGTGCGGGGACCGGGATCGGCGATTTATGGACCATGGGCTGAATCAGGAGTCATCCATTTCATATCAAAAAACGCATTCAATCATCCTGGAACAACAATATCCATTAGTGGAGGCGAACATTCCACACTCAGTCTCCAGGGGCGTGTTGCACAGGTGTTCGGAAATAATATAGGAATTACGTTCACTGGCAGTTATGCCACTGGAGAGGATTTTCCTCTTCAGGAATGTGACCCAGCTTTCTTGGAAGCACAGAGGTTCAGTCAATGCCCTGATCCTGAGGATGCAGTCCATTTGCATCGTGAGGGGCCACGTAAGACTGGTCACGATAAAATGATAATCTCAAGTGAACTGGATTGGTGGATAGGACACCAAACCACGCTGTCTCTCAGTGGGGGTGTCAACAATCTGAATTCCAACCTGCTTACCGGCCTGGGTGCCATTCGTGCGCTGAATTTTCGTGAACTATTTGCCCAGATACGATTAATGAGCGGTCCCATCTTTGTTCAGGCATACATGAATTCCATTGATTCAGGAAATTCATATTCCTACGATGCAGGGCCTTTGATTGAATCCTCAAAAGAGTACACTATTCAAGGTGAATACTCAAAAATTCTCAAATCCATACAGGAATTCACCCTGGGAGTCGATCTCAAATTTAATCGCCCCAATACCAAAGGAACCATTCTAGGCCGTAATGAAAACATTGATTCCATTGATCATTACGGAGCATCTCTCCAATCCGTAACCAAGATATCTAATTCGCTTCAGTTGACTTTGGTCCTACGGGGAGATTATAATTCTGTCATTGAAAAAACGGAAGTATCCCCTCGCATTGCTCTCGTCGTTAACCCCACGCCTTCATCAAGTCTGCGCATCACATATAATCGCAGCTTTTCTTCGCCGAATGCAGGCGATTTTTTTCGAGATTTCATCTCTACATCCTACGATGGAATCAATGTACGGACCCTTGGAAGAACATCAGGTTTTTCCTATGCCCGAAACCCTGATTATTTAGAGATGGGCTCACCTACCTCACTTGTCGCATCAAGCATACTTCCAAGAAGAGAAGGGTTGCCAACTGGTGTTGGAATTGACGCGGAATACCTTTACAATCTCATGTACATGAGGTTGGTATCCATACCCCAAGATGAACTGGTTCAATTATTTAATGAGGCAGGAACGCCCGTCCCCCCAGTTCTTCTTTCTCTCGTTGTTCAGGGATTGAACCCGGAACTGACTCCCGTCCGCGGGTTTATCCCCGGTGCATTAGGCCTTGTAAATCTTTCCACAAGATCGCTTGACCTTAACCCAAGACTGAATGATCTTGAAGAATATTTCCCGACCATAAGCCCCCTTATTGCCCAGTCCTGGGAAATTGGATATAAAGCCATTCTCAATAATCAAATCAGAATAGGAATTGATAGCTACGTGTCCAGAAGAGAAAATTTCATCGGTGCATTAGAGATTATCACTCCATTTGTAGTTCTCCCGAATCTACGTGAAAATGTTCTCTCAAATATCGCATCAGGCATTGCCGATAACCCCGAAATCTCGAATACTCTGAGTTTTTTGGGCTTTACTCCCGAAAGTATAGCCGAATTTCTTATCCATTTGACGGGGGATGTTCTTCCTGATGACGAAACTCCCATCGCTATCGTACAGCCAAATGAAAACAATCCTGGAGAGGGGGCCCTCCCTGAATTAGTTTTGATCAACCCGGTATTCGGGAAAGTTCAGGTGTATGGTGTAGATGTTTCCACCCAGGTCATGGCTAGCAATCATCTGAATTTCTTTGGAAATGCTTCCTGGGTGAGTGATGATTTTTTTGATCATAAGGAGCTTGATGAAGAATCAGAATCTGCCCGGATCGCACTGAACGCATCCAGTTTGAAATTTAAGGCCGGAGCACACTATAAGCATGCGAGTGGGTTTTCAGTAGTAGCTGCAGCACGATATATCAAAGGATTTCCTGTGATTGCAGGCCAGTATATCGGTGAAATTGATGATTATTTCGTCTTGGATCTTGGAATGGAATATTCTATTCCAGAGGTTGGAATTCGCATAGACATGGGTATCAATAATACATTTGACAGTAATCACCGTGAATTTATAGGTGCTCCCAGACTTGGGCGGATCGCAAGCATCAGGCTTACCTATACCACAGGGAGTATGCTACCTTAAACAGTTCGCAGAGATTGGAATCTAGGCTCTCATGAAGAACCCACAACGAGAGGGTGCTCCTTGGACCCCACTCTTACAACCACGAAATATCTCGCTGTATATATCTGGCAAGAAAAATCCTCCAGAATGAGGTGCAGGGGCATTCGGGCATGATCAAACAATCTTTCTGACCATCATCAAATAGACACCATAGCCTCCATTATCATTGGCCGATATGCCCACAGTATGATCAGTGATGCTCTTGACTTCTTTCATAGGATGCCCTCAGTGGCAGTACCAATGAAGTTTCATCTTGATGTGCAAATGACCCTCATTACTCGTTTGTTGTATAGGCTACGGAGCTAAACTCGGAAGAAAAGCGGACATCACGGAAACATGTTCCATTTATAATGACCTGATTCCAAAACAGTCCAAGATCAGCACGACGGAAAAAGAAAGCACGTCATTTCTATAAAAGAGTGCTTAATGCATACTTGATCAACTCTGGTTATGATCAAATACAACAGCCGATTCCGGGGTTGGTGGATAAAACGCTAAGGTCTTATCGAAATACGTGATGGAAATGCAGGCTATCGAAGGCGTACAAAGTTACCGATATAAGTTGAACTACCTTCGGGCGAAGCTACCGTCATACGATAAACATAAGAGCCTGACGGGAGCGTCATTCCATTCATCTCGATTTCACGGCCCCATCCAGGGGACACCTCAGCGGCGGGTTGTACATAGACTCGCCTTCCTGTCATATCCATCACCTCAACTTCAATACTGGCAGCCCATGGAAGATCAAAAACCAGATGCGTGACATTTCTGAATGGATTCGGATAATTACTTTGCAAAGAAAACTCCTCGGGCAAGGCCCTGGATTCTGTTCCAACCGATGCGATGACCTCAATCGTAAACTGCTGACTCCCTTGAAGTCCGTTGTTATCCATAGCCAGATAGGTTAAGGCTACCGGTGGCGAAACTTCTGTTGGAGTTCCACTAATGGTACGATGAGTCTCATCAAACTTCAACCCCTTCGGTAGCGGTTGCGAAAGCGTATACACGAATGGCGAAGCTCCGATGGATGCTTCAGGTAAAACAATGGGATCAATAGGGGTTCCACGAACAAACGAATGATCACCAATTTCTTGTGCGATCAGGTTCGTATTGTTGCTATTGCATGGTACGGAATCCACCTCATCAATGGAATTCAGCCAGCTCAGAAACTCAGCATCCTGAGGAGCACAGAGATCCTGCCCCTTAAAGGAGAGCTTCTTGAGATTTTTTAGTTTCAAAAAACTGCGGGGCAGTTCGCCTGTCAGCGAATTGTTTGAAAGAAATAATTGCTGCAGATTGGAAAGGTTGCCTAGTTCCGGTGGTACGGAACCTGTCAGGGAGTTGTCGGACACTGACAGAACTTCAAGCTTGGAGAGTTTGCCAAGCTCAGATGGTATCTGTCCAGTCAACGAATTATCATGGAATGTCAGGATTTCCAGCTCAGACAGGTTACCAAGTTGAGATGGGATGGCACCAGAGAGCGAATTTTTGTGCAGACGCAGATCCTGCAGACTAACAAGATTGGCCAGTTCAGTTGGAATTCCACCTGTGAGAGAATTACTTGATAACCAGAGATACTCCAATCTTGGCAAGCCCCCCAATTGAGTAGGAATACCACCAGTCAGAGAGTTATTGGATACAGTCAAGACCGAAAGCCTTTTGAGATTACCTAATGAAGCCGGAATGGATCCGGTCAGAGAGTTATCGTGAAGTGTGAGAATACCCAAACCTGTCAGTTGACCAAGATTTGATGGAATGTCACCAGTCAATGAATTATGAGAAAGCCATAATCGACTTAAATTGGGAAGATCACCCAATCCAGACGGAATTGTGCCTGTAAAAGAGTTGTTATTCAACTTCAATAACTCTACCTTTGAAAGCAGTGCCAGCTGCGTTGGAATACTACCACTTAATTTATTATTGGAAACATCAAGATTCTCCATCTTTGACAAATTGCCTAGCTCGGATGGTAGTGAGCCGGTCAAAGAGTTGTTTTCTATATAGAAAACACTCAGCTCGGAGAGTTGGCCTAGTTCAGATGGAATGGACCCCGTTAGAATATTATCATTCAGATACAGGAATTCCAATTGTCTCAGATTGCTCAGATTCGTGGGCAACGTTCCCGATAGATTATTTTCTGACAAATCCAACAAAAACAGCCTGCGTTCGCTGAATCCTACACCATACCATGAACGGAATTCGGATTCCGAAGGAACCTTGGAGATGTCCCAGTTTGTTTTCTTGGTCCATGCATCGCCGTTCGTGGCCGTATACAATGATTTCAATCCCTGATGAAGCAGCTCTATTTTCTGGTTCAACTGAAATGAGAGCATGTCTGCCTGATCAGAAAACGTGCCGTTACGTATGT
>JAPOUL010000078.1 GCA_026708685.1 Bacteroidota bacterium | reverse complement strand
TCACTCTCATGAATTTTGTTATCAGTAGGAAGATTCGTGATCAGAGCAATCGGAGTCTGTACGACCAAGAGATCGTAGGTGGAGGTGTAATCAGCTTGAACCACAGTATTTCTTTTTGCCTGCAGGGTGATCGTAACTGTGCTTCCTACTCCCGCGTCCGTTGGAGTCAAGGCACCCGTGGTGGCGTGGATAGCCAGCTGTGTAGCATCCGAAGAAGACCACTCCCAAGTTAACCCTGTAGGGGAAGCTCCATTTTCATCCTCGGCGGTGTAGGTCAATGTAACCCCTGTACTCTGGGTATCTTTGTTGATTTTGTTTTCTGCAATGGGAGTCACCCTGGACCAAGGGATTTGGATTACATCAATGTCTACGGTAGAGGTATAATCGCTTTGTAGAACACTATTTTGCCTGCCGGTGAGTGTAATCGTGACAGTACTTCCAACACCTGCATCCTTGGGCGTTAATTCTCCCGTACTTGAGGTGATGGCTAACTTATCACTATCTGAGGAAGACCACTGGAAATCAACACCCGTCGTCCGATCATTATTTTCGTCTAGGGCTTGATAGCCTAATTGGATCCCTGAACTCTGGGTATCTTTGTTGATCTTGAGATCGCCTCCAACTTGTATAGACGCTGGAGCCTCAATGGTAGATGATGGAACAGTAACCACCCTGATCTCCAAGGAGTTGATGGAGATGACCTCTCCCTGATGAACCACCTTTCCTGTAATGGTAACCCTCTCTCCTATACCATTGATACTGGGAGTCAATTCTCCAAGAGTACTGACTGCCAACGCATTTGGGTTTGAACTCTCCCAACTCAATACAGACCCGACAGGCAAGGTTACTGGAGAACCTGCACGGGTGTACGAAACCATCAAGCGTTGAGAGGAGTCGGTATACAACAATTTCTGATTGGTTGGAATCCCAGAAAAAACCATTTCATACCCTGGACGGATCTCAAACTCTATGCGTCCAATAATAAACGGCTGATTTTGACCGTAGGATACCGACACAAAAGCATCTACACTTTCTGCGGGCTTCAAACCAGTAATCATTGCAGACAAGCCATCATTTGAAGGCTGAATACGAAGTAGATCATCGTCCGAAGATTTAAAGTCTTCTCCTCGAGAGCCGACTCCAAGAGCCCAATCAACTTGCAACGGAATGACATCGGAGTCATCACTATCCTTCAAAGTAAATCTCACTGTGACTGGCTGAGACTCAAAGATAGAAACGATCCCTGTCACTGCACTACCTTCCATTTGTACGGTTAGAGTTGGACCCGCTTCTACCTCTATGTCTGCAGACGATGTGAATTGTTGATCTCCATATTGGACCGTGATGGATATCTGCGTACTCCCAATTTTTACACCTCGAAAGATCCCTCTCTGAGCATTAATGAGGCTTAAGATTCCAGCATCAGCAGTGGACCATTCTACGACACTGTCTGGAACAGCAAGTGTCTGGGTACCACTACCATTGAGGAGTCGAAAACTTCCATTCAAATACCCGAGAGGGGACGTTGTACGAATTGTATTTGTAATCTCTACGACAGGTTGCACAACAGTGATCTGATACCCAGACTTCAAATCCGTCATGGTTTGACCTCCATAGACGGGCACCGCCTCAATGAGTGTGATCCCTCTGGCGACCGCCGTAATCAAACCAGAACTCGCATCTACGGTCGCAACACCGGGGGCTGTACTGGTCCAAGTAATAGATGTCGGACTCACCTGCTGATTCGTTTCATCTGTAAAGATGGTTGACAAGGTGGCTGTCGGTTTTGCAGCACTTGGATCCTGTGGAAGCACCAATTGAAGACCTGGGTCGGAATCAATACGGAAAGTGGGATCAATTCTGGGTGGCTTCGCTGAAATGTCAACCGTTGCAGTCAGATCAGGTGATCCCTCTTTTTGTGCTGTCACAGTGATCGTGACTGCAGTTGCGTCTGTCCATTCGGATTGAGGGGTTAAAATCCCCGTCGTTACACCAACTCCTAACTTGGTCGCATCAGAAGACGACCAACGTAATGTCCAACCCGTATCTGTATTGCCATTCTCGTCCTCAATGATCAATCCTAACCTATGATCTGCCACATCATGGTCTATGGCCCGCCCAGTGGGAATATTGGTGATCTTCCCAAAAGGAGTCTGTACCACCCGAAGATCATACATTGCCGAATAATTGGATATCGGCACGCCATTTCTTTTCCCTGATAACGTCAACGTAACCGTGCTTCCCACACCTGCATCCTTTGGCGTTAACTCGCCTGTGGAGCTGTTAATGCCAAGCTTTGTAGGATCTGAGGAGGTCCATTCCCAGGTTAATCCCGTGGGGGAATCTCCATGTTCATCTTCGGCCGTGTAGGTCAGCGTTACCCCAGAACTCTGGGTATCTTTATTGATCTTGTTTTGTGCGATAGGAGTAATAGATGCCCTGGGTGTCTGCACCACGGTGATCTGAGCAGTCCTCACGAGATTCCTCTCCCCCTCTTTTGTAGCCGTTACCGTCATGGTTACTGCACCCCCACCAACACCACTTGCTTGAGGTGACAGCTCACCCGTATTGGCATTCACAGCTAATTTATTTGGATCCGAGGAGGTCCAACGGAGGCTCCACCCAGAGTCTGCAATCCCATTTTCATTTTCTACGCTGAATCCTAAGATATGCCCTGTGTCGTCAACATGAATGCGGTCATCTGTAGGAAGATTCGTGATCAGTACGATCGGAGTCTGTACGATCAGGATGTTGTAGGTGGAGGTGTAATCTGATTGAACCACATTATTTCTTTTTGCCTGGAGTGTGATGGTGACGGTACTTCCTACTCCCGCTTCCGTTGGAGTCAATGCACCAGTGGATGGATCCACTGCCAATTTCGTTGGATCAGAAGAAGACCATTCCCATATCATTCCTGTGGGAGCATTCCCATCTTCATCCTCAGCGGTATATCTCAAGGTGATCCCTGAAGCCTGAGTGTCTTTATTGATTTTATGTTCCGTCACAGGAAGAATCGTTGAAGATGCCCCCCCTGAATTGACGACTCTGATTGCTACTGAGACCGAATACGTTGTGTCTGAATAGGCGACCGTTGCCGTAATCTGAGCTGTTCCAGCGGTCCTGGGTGTCAGATTTCCTTGAACAACACTGAGGACTTCGGGAGCATCGGAGGCCCATTCCACCGCAGGAGCAGGAGATGGTGATCTCCCGGTTTCATCTATAAATACAGTTTCTATTTGATGGCCTTGACTTCCAACTTCAATCCTTCCAGAGGGGATGCCGCTCATCGTGAACGAGATCACTTTAATCGTAATGGGTGAACTGCTATACTGATTCCCACGATACGATACGCTAGCAGTAATTTGGGCAATTCCCGCTGAGATAGGTGTAATGACTCCACGATCGACCGTGGCCACATCGGGGGCACTGGATGACCATCGTACTTCAACATTCGTATCTTCTGCACCTGTTGGGTCCAAAAAAGTGGTGCGAATCGTGTGTGTGCTACCACCAGTATTCATTGGATGATCGGGCAAACTCCTTGCATCCACCTGAAGGAATGCAGTTCCCTCCACCGTAATCCGAATGGCCTGACTTCGTAGATCGCCCGTTTGGGCTACAATCTCCGTTTGACCGACGGATAAGATCGTGAGGAAACCATCCTGATTAATCGTTGCTACACTTGGATCGCTTGAAGTCCAAGTTACCGTATAGGGTTGGGTGACGAGTTGCCCAGAGTCATCTGTATAGGCAGTTGTCAATGAAAAGGGCGGGGAGTTTATGCTGAGCGTGCGATGTCCTCCCTGAATCCGTAACTGTGCCGTTGCTGAAGGAATCGCAATAGATGCGACAACAACGATGGGAACATCGTTGGACGATACAATCGTCTCATTGTCGTAGACCGTCACCGCAGAAATCATAACCAAACCCTCGGAAAGTCCCTGAATCCGCCCCACCTTAGAAATGGTCAGTTTGGATGGATCTGAACTTCGCCATGCTACAGGATGATCAGAAATCTGATTTCCATCTGATGAAACAAGCGTTGAACGCAAAACATGACTTCCACCTACAGCCAGTCGATGATAGGGCGGTGCATTGGTAATGGTTAAAACAGGATTCTGTCGTCGGCTATGGTTCCGGGACCCAAGTACGTTGAACCCTCTTAGGGGTGAAACACCCCAAATGGAGTGGTCCAACCAATCATCATGGCCTGTCTCAATAGGGCTTATGAAGGAGGCGATAGCTGCTACTGAGGGTACCGACTGCTGTGCTACACAAGGAGCAGAAGTCAGATAAAGAGATAGCAATGAGAGGAAAATCAAACAGCTGTTTCTCATTGATAAAGGGCTGTCTACAATGATATCTTTACAGATGGACTATGGGCAGAGCACTACCTTAAATTGCGGTAATATAAACCATTCTGTCGTATCAATTGATCATTTTGATGGTGAGATGCCCTTCTTTCATCAAGCGATCCAAGTGCGATCAGCCAACCATTAGGATATTGGACTTTGTTCATCAAGAAAAATCGATCGCTTAGATCAAAAAGATAAACTCTTTCTGATTAAAAATGACATGGCAGTACTCGATCCAAACTTCAGGAGTCACCATGATATCTTCTCGTGGTATCCCAAGATACTCTGCTTCGGCAATCAGAAAGGATTCTGCCTCTGCAAGTTCCTCCGAATCTGGAAGTCGCGAAAAAGCCTTTCTGTACACATGTTCAATCCTGCTCTTCATATCAGGGTGCGGTTGAGTCATAAGAGATATTCCCCAGACCCTGGACTGCTCAGCGACGAATTCATCATTGAGCATCGTAAGGGACTGAGCAGGCACATTGCTCATATTACGTGCACCAAATGCAGAGAATGGAATCGGCATATCAAACGCAAGCATCATCGGAGAGAGAAAATTACGACGTAGTGCGATGTAAATGCTCCGTCGTCCATCTCCGTCTAGGGGGCCATTGATTTCGGGCTTTCCACGCCCTTCCATGAATTCAGTGAGATGTATGGGTACTGGAGGACCAAACATCGTGGGATTGAGTCGTCCAGATACAGCTAAGAGGCCATCACGGATGGACTCCGCCTCCAGCCTTCGTACTGGATAATGAGACAGTAGCATGTTGGTAGGATCTTCCTCAGACACACCATCCGATGCAAGTGTAGATCTTTGAAAGGCATCCGAGAGGACCATTTCTCGGAGAATGGATTTCACCGACCATCTAGATTCTACAAAGCGTAATGCAAGATAATCCAGCAATTCTGGATGCGATGGTAGACTTCCCTGAGCTCCAAAGTTATCTACAGTTTCTACGATTCCACGACCAAACACATGGTGCCACAACCGATTGACCATCACGCGGGCTGTGAGAGGGTTCGCAGGATCTAGCATCGCTTCTGCAAATTCCAATCGACCGCTAGATGTCTTTGTAAAGTAAGTACCCGTTGTGTCTAGTGCAGTCAAGAATCTGTGTGGGACTGGATCACCTACTGGTGTCTGATAATTTCCTCGTCCAAAAACAGAACTCGTCACCCTATCCCCTTCACGCATTCCAACAAAAAACTCTATTGGGGACATCTGCTCCAGAATGGCACGCTGTTGGCGGAGCATCGTAGGAATCACTGGACGCTGAAGGGTGCCAGCTGCCAATGCACGGTTGATGGAAGAAATATGGTTTGGAGTCGCCTTGTGTTCTGCCCATGCTTGAACCGATGCCTGCACATCAGCCTCCACGGATGACCCAAGTTGAAGTGGTGGGCGGATATCGTCATGTGCAATCGCATAAGCGATCTCAAAGTAAGACGAATCATGAAGTGCAAGGGTATGTCGCTCGGTGACATAACGACCTTTATCATAGGTTCCAACCAGTAATTCAATGTAGGCTTTACTTCCCTTCCACATGCTCACTCCAAATGAATAGGGAGTCAGCACATCGGTATGGAGTTCTTGATCCAGCTCCCCATGAATGGGTGCCTGAATGAGTTGAAAATTATCGATCACCAGCCGGAGTGCTGATTGATATCCCCTTGCAAATACCGTAATGCTGTCATGACTGAGGGTAAAGGTTGGAGAGCGTAATCCCCCTGGAAGTCCTTTTGCAATGGTCCTACTACTGATGACATTCTCAGATAGTTGAACCAAACGGTTATCCTGAACGATAGGAAATCCATTCTGAGGTACATCCCCCATAAATGCAGGACCATGTGCCATCCACCCATCTAAAGTACCATCTCTAAAATCTCCAAGCACTTCCCATGTTTGGGATGTATCTTGATGGATAGCGTCCGAAGATTCCTCTTGATGAGATGTTGCAACAGCGGGTACTGGATCAAGTGAGGATTGCCAACTGGTCGCTACCTCCTGTCTGAACTGTTGATTGAACATGGCGAGTGCCTGAATTCGGTGCAAATCATTTTCGGAGAGGATTGGCGTGGGCGTGAATCGTGCACTTTCAATGATGCCATAAAGCGAATAATAATCAGTGGTCGGGATCGGATCAAATTTATGATCATGACATCGTGAACATGCGACGGTGAAGCCCTGAAATGTCTTCGTGGTAACATCAATAATATTATCTATACGATCGGCCTCGTCAATGCGCGTATCAACTGGGCTGTGTTTTCCCTCTCCGAGTGCAAAGTACGCGGTTCCAATCACAGACTCATTGAATCCATCTTCAGGATGAATCCTAGGGGATTCCAATACATCTCCAGCAAGATGCTCAAGAATCAACTGGTCGTACGGTACATCTTCATTGAATGCGCGAATCAGATAATCACGGTAATGCCACGCCCCCTGAATGGTGTAATCAAATTCATGCCCTCTGGATTCTGAATATCGCATCAGATCCATCCAGTGACGTGCCCAGCGTTCTCCATATGCAGGCGAATTTAAAAGGCTATCAATCACGTTTTCATAGGCATCAGTAGAATGATCACGTTCAAATGCTTCGACATCTTGTGGTGAAGGAGGAAGTCCAGTCAGTATATAGGAGGCACGGCGAATCAGGTTGTCCCTTGAGGCAGTCTCTGCAGGCACAATCCCGGCATTTGAGAGTCTTTCGTTCAGAAATTCATCAATAGACGTTTTGTTGGGATGCCTTTGCGGAGCAATCAAGGCCCAGTGAGTTTTATACTCTGCTCCTTGATCAATCCATTTGGATAGCAGTGCAATTTCGTATTCAGTGAGGACTTTGTTCATCTCAGGAGGTGGCATCTGATTTTTTGGATCTTCCGCGGTGATTCTCTGGATGAGTAAACTACGCCGTGCACTACCGGGGATAATTGCGGGACCACCCGACCTCTGTGCAGTTGCTCCTGCGTAGGTATCAAGTCTCAGATCTGCTTCCCTCGTACTGATATCTGGTCCATGACATACGTAACAAGAATTGGAAAGGATCGGTCGAATATGGTAATTAAAATCCACCTGATCGGGCAATTCTTCTGCTGTATGTGATGAAGAGCATCCCAACAGAAAAACTGCAAAAAGGCAAGTAAACCACTGCATATACGTGAATTTTAAGCCATGAACTCCAACCATGGTATTCATTGTTACTCTATTTAAGATACGGTTCAAACAGATTAGTTAGAGATTAGGGTCATTTATTAGATGATCCTTACCTCATGAGTTGATCAATGGATCAGACTCCGAAGTATCGGTCCTGCGGAGTTGAGAGATGGTTTTTCCTCACCACTCAATAGGCTGATTTGTTAGATACCTCGCCGAGTGCTGTGTTAGATGATGATCAACTTCAGTCATGGAATGCATTCTTTTTCAAATATGCTTGTGTACCCTTGTTCATCTGTAAGATCTTCATCAACTTGGACTCAATGTCCGCATAACCCCAGTTTTCTTCTAAAATTCTTCACAATATTTTGGAATGCCCAAAATCTGCCTATCCCTTTGTGATGCATAACTCCAAGGTGCTCTATAGTTCAAGGGGCTCTGCCAATTACCATCTCTATTCTACCTTATCATTGTCTGGAGATTGGGTTACTACGGTTCCCAGATTCTTTCCTTGTATAGTTTGAGTTCTGACTTCAACCAGTCATGCATGGATGAAATAGGAATTGAATATCCGCGACCATCTTCTGCGATGACACCCTTTTCAATGAACGTACAGAATATACCCTCCGCTTTCTCTGTACTATGCTTGCTTTCAAGCTCTGACATGACCGTCTCCTTCTTGAAGATCTTCCCAGCGGGAAGATCAAGAATCGCCTTGGCTAAACATATAACATCTCCTCCCTCAATCCTGCGGACGCGTTGCTCGTAATACTCGGCACGCTCAATCCTGCCCTCATGTAACACTTCGTTTAAACCTGTGGATGTTGGATGCCCACCGTTTTCCATGAGATGGAATATCGCCGATTCTACATATGCTGCAATATGCTGGGGCCATCCATTCGATTCCTTGGCGATTGAACCAACCCATTTAGTAACATCTCCCTTTGCTCCACCTTCGTTGGTGAGCCACGCATAAATGATGGCACGGGTAGATTTCTCGCTCAGTGGGCCTAATTCCTCCACACACTTCATTGCTGTCCTTGATATTCCGAAAATTTCAAATGCATCCAGAGTTGTTTTCAGCCCCCCAGCAAGCAGGATTGCCGCTTTCCCTAAGTCACCATTGTGGATCTTGTTGAGGACACTGGTAACAACCCCTTTCATTTCAGACGGTACCACATCTTTGTAACCCAAAGCCTGAGCTTCATCTAAGATCAGCAACAGAGGCTTCTTGCCATCCTGTAGAATTTTCATCATTGTACGCGTGGTTCGCTGAACATCAAAACCAATATTCGCATGTCCAAGAACCTCTGCCCCCACCCCGATCTCTCCCTTCAACCCAGTGATTTGCGTATGACTTTTGCCAAGGCAGTGCAATAGATCATCTGGATTCCAAAGGGCAGTTGTATAAAGTTTCACGATGTTCCAATCATCCTTTTCGGCCCGCTTCTGGCATTGATCTAACAGTGCAGTCTTGCCAGCACCAGGGGCTCCATGGATGATGAATGTTGTTCCTTCTTTCCCCCGCATGGCACGTTTCCTAAGTATCCTGAATTTATTTAGAACACTGGTTCGCCCGCGAAAGTGTGGGGTAGGTCCACGGTCAAACGCACTGCGCCCAGGTAGTACGTTTTTCTTTTTTGACATAGGAATGAATGCTGTGATGGTTAACGCTTTTCATTTAGTCAACTCTCCAAATCTTCATAGGTTACCAAACCTATACCGTAGCCACGCGAGCAGTACCCCAGAGATCTGTAATTCGTGACCTACCAAAGACTGCTTTGATCGTACACTGTTTCTGCTGTGGGATGAGGACTGAGATGGTCGTAGAAGAGATATTCTAACATTTCTAAGATAATGGCCATACCATAGGTAAAAAGAAAACAACTAATAGAAGGAGCAGAATAAATAGAGGAGCACCCGCACGCGTATAGTCTGTGACCTTGTAGCCTCCCACACTCATCACGAGGAGGTTTACTGGATGGCCAAATGGAGTCAAAAATGCACATGAGGACCCTACGGCCACGACCATGAGCAATGCCTGTGCCGATAGATTGAGATCCGTAGCGGTACTGAGTGCTATGGGAGCAACAAGAACGGCAACCGCGGAGGTAGGCACGAATTGAGCCGCAAATGCACATAGCAAAAACAGACTTCCAATGAGAAACTGAGGTCCGGCCTCTGCGGCTCTGCCAATCACTTCACGTGCAAATAATTCAGCAGCTCCAGATTCTTCCATAGCTAAGCCAAGGGCTAGCATGCCGCCAAGAAGAATGATTACACGCCATTCAATGAGTTTATAGACTTCGTTTCCCCTCACACAGCCAGTAAACACCATGGCCAAGGCACCCAAAAGAGCTGCGATGTAGACTGGAAGAAGGTTCATGGAAGCACACAGGATCACTCCCAACATGATCATACCGGCAATCGGAGCCATACGGGTTCTAAATACTTCGCTCAATTCTGATGTAAGAACTAGAAAACGAGAGTCTTTTTCCAACAACCGGATTTTTTTCCTTTTCCCATAGACCAAGAGAGCATCACCAAACTGAAGAGGAGTTTCCCTGAGATGGATATTGGAGTGTGTGGTTTCTCCACTTCGCCAGATAGCTGGGATATTCAACCCGTAAGAATCTCGAAAAAAGATCTGACTCAACGACTTTCCAACAAGATTTGAAGTAGGCGATAATGTGACCTCTGCAAAACCAACATCTTCGGATTCTAAGTCCTCTACCATTGGGGTCGCATCTGCATCATGCAACTCCAGCAACTGAAGCCCCCGAAATACCTTCAAAGAGTCTTGACTCCCCTGAACCATGAGTCGATCACCGGAATGCAGAACTTCAGAGGCATCAGGAAGAACGATACTTGATGTTCTTGATTCTTGTTTTCGATAAATCTGAAGAACGGTAAGTCCAAAATCGTGCCCGAGACGCGTTGAATCCAAACTTCGCCCATTCAGTGTAGAATTGTCTGGAATTTGGATCTCCATCAACTTAGAATCCAGTTCATACAGATCCATGGCATCGTCGGTATTCATTAAGACGATGGAGGTGAATTCATTCGAAAAATAGAGTTGCTCTAACAATTCTTCTTCTCCGATCATCAAAAGAATATCACCCGATTTGATTTGCGTCTCTGGAATAGATCCGCCAAGGATATGGCCTTCGCGCTCAATCGCCATAATACAGGCCGAATAGCGACGATGAAAATCTAACTCTCGTGGTGTTTTTCCAAGTACCGTTGCGGTGGATGCAACCTCAACCTTAGCGAATGTGGTATGGTCTTTCAGGTGGGATTGAAGATCATCATCTGGCTGTCCTTGGTTTCTGAGATACCCCCAAGACTGTAGATCCATCATCTTGTCTGGACGGCCTTCACAAATGAGAATATCTCCATTGTGTAGTTGAAATGTCGGTTCAGGGGCTCTGATCAAATGCCCTTGACGTTGAACAGCAAGAAGATCAATTCCCAAAACACGCCCAAGTTGTGCCTGAATGAGAGTCCGTCCATTCAATGCGGATCGCTTGGGAATTCTGAGGCAGAAGATTGCATCGCTGAGTGCATATCGATCTCGAAGATCCACTTCGCCAATGGGCTGATCATTCTTACTGCGCCGATCTGGAAGGAAGTGTCGCCCTAAAAATATCATGTAGGCAATGCCCAGAACAAGTGCAGCGGATCCGACCGGAGTGAATGAGAAAAGCCCGAATGTTCCCTGCCCTGAACGCTCAAGAATCGTTGAAAGAAGAATATTGGGGCCAGTACCGATCAGGGTTGTCATCCCTCCAAGAAGCGATGCAAACGCAAGCGGAATGAGCAATCTTGAAGGGCGCATCCCAAAGCGGCGAGCAATATCAAGCACCACAGGAAGCAAAAGGGCAGTGGCAGCAATATTGTTCATCACGCCGGACATCAATCCAGCCGTGAGCATCATTACCGCAGTCAGTCTCACTGGAGATGCTCCCGTTAATCGCATCAAATGCGATCCTATCAAATTCGCCACCCCCGTCTTATATAATCCTCCACTTAAAACAAGTACAGCTGCAATCGTAACCACTGCGGGATTTGCAAATCCCTCAATAGCACGAGACATAGGAATCACACCGCTGATGGCCAGTGCCAGTAAAACGATCAGAGCTACACCATCATAGCGTACCCATTCAGTGACGAAGAGTACGATCGCACAACCAACGATCACGAGAACAATGACGATGTCAATACTTAACATCTACGCTCTTCATGTCACGGATCCATCTTACATTCATACATTGCAGGGGATCAAGGATATCCCTCTTTCTCAATAGGTTCGACACTTGTACAAAAATCCAGTTCAAAACTGCATTAGCCCTCACTCTCATTAACAATCATAGTTTTCACGCGGAGGCTACAATCCAACCTATTCAAATCAAAATTCTTGCAGAGGAAGAGTCCCCTATAAATTGACTCCATATGATTCAAGGCAGTTTTTTCCAACATTCAATAAGATCTGGCTACAATGTCCAATATCGTGAAGATCAACAAGTGCCAACATCATGTCCATTCAAACTTCACCTTGTTAGGTTAAATCCACATTTAGTTCCAAGTATGGATGGACATTGATGAATCGTATTCTTCCAACTTTTTTGAAGAACTGTGAATTTTATTCATTGCTCATCAATTCCTCTACGGTATAGTAGCCTTGCCTATCTGCGGTGTCCGTCCGAATTTTGGCAACATATTCAGGACTAATCGCAGTGGCACGATTACCGAATGCATTGCGTACATAGGTCAACACTGCGGCCACCTCTTCATCCGTGAGAAGGTTGCGAAATGGAGTCATCGGAACATGTCCGGGGTATTCTTCTCCGAGGACGGTAATTGGACCAATGAGTCCATCCAGAGTCAGTTTGATCAACCTTTCAGGATCTCCTACCACCCAATCAGTGCCTGCAAGTGGAGGAAACCCAGACTGTGGAAGTCCCTTGCCGTCTGGCATGTGGCATGTAGAACAGTATCCATCTCTGGAATAGACTTCCTTTCCAATGGTATACAACCCTAAAAATGGTGCTGCCCATCCAGGGGCATCTTCATCTGATTTGGAGGGGGGTACGGGTTCACCCCGTAAATGAGCAAGGGCAGTCACGGCCACATTCATGTTCCATTTATCAAGCGTTTGCTGACTTGCTTTCTCGGTAATTGGCTGTCCTTGTTGAGGATTCAGCCAAGATGCAGCGGTCATCACTTCCGTCCGAACTCGCCCATGTAGATCCTCTGCAGCAGTTGTGAGCAGCTCAATCTGTCGTTCAAGTTGTGGATTGTATCGCAGCACTCTAACAGCCGCAGCACGAATTCTAAAATCCTCTGAGTTCAATAACCGTTCTAAGAGAGCCTCATCAACTTGATTGATCCCCCAAGTCACCCACAATGCTTCCAGTAGATGATGTTCATAATGTTCGCTATTTGAATCTAGTTGATTCATCCAAGGACCAAGTCTTGCGATCACCTCATTAGCATCACGCCCTCGTAATTCTCGGCGTGTACGGTAGCGAGTGCGGTATTCAGGCAAGATAAGATTGTCAAGTAACTCGTCAATCGTTGCTCCGTCAATCTTAGCGGGTTCTACTAAGGGTCTTGCCGGATAGGTGATTCTATAAATTCGTCCATGTTCATGGTCTCGCAAGGGATCACGGGCATTATGTTGCATATGACCAATCAATACGTTATGCCAGTCAATAAAGTAAAGCGATCCGTCGGGAGCAAATTCCATGTCAACAGGGCGGAAATTTCCATCCGATCCCTGAATTAAATCCTGACGATGTGAACTCGTATATCCTGTTCCATCATCCTCCATCGTATGCTGCTTCATCCCCAAAAAACCAATGGTATTATTGATCAATAAATCACCCTGCACCTCATCGGGGAAATGTCGACTTGACACAAATTCTAGTCCAGAAGTGGGGCGTACTTTATGTGCCTCCTCAATCAGGTTAAAGGACTTGTGCGTCGAGATTCCATAAAGGGGCTTGACTGTTGCGGGCAACATCCAGCGAACATCAGGTCCCGATGTTTCAGCAAAGAATGGTTGCCCCCACTTGTCAAAAGCAATGCCCCATGGGTTGGGGATGGAAACTTGTGCCGTTCGTTCAAGGTGATGTCGTTGAGGGTTATAGCGGAAAAATCCACCATGAGTCCCACGAGAAGGACCATAGGATGTTTCAACATTCGTATGCAAAAAGACTCCCTCAGCCATGTAAATGGCACCTGATGGATCAGCAGTAAATGCACTGATGACATGGTGCGTATCGTGATCATCAAAACCACTGAGGATAATGTCCTTTGTATCAGCATGATCATCTCCATCGGTGTCTGAGAGCAACACCAGATTGGTGCCTTGACTCACATAGACCCCTTCGGGTGCTAATTCAAATCCAACGGGTAGATGCAAGCTGTCCGCCCAAGTCGTTTGGTGATCTGCTATACCATCTTGATCGGTGTCCTCAAGAATAATCAGTTTATCATTCGGCAGAGGATCACCCGGCTTCCAGTGAGGATAGCTGGGAATGACTGCAACCCACAATCGACCTTTATTATCAAAGGACATCTGAACAGGATTTGCTAGATCAGAAAATTCCACTTCCGATGCAAACAATTCTATTTTGTATCCAGGGGCAGCTGTCAAAGTAGCTAACGCTTCATCACCATATAGATACCTAAGTTCTCCATTTTTCTCACTGGGAACATAGTTGGTGACCACTTCTGGAAGTTCAAGTGTGCGTGCATCGGCTACCTCTACATCCATGACTATCCCCTGGGCGGCATACCAGATTGCGGTATCTCGAATCGCCGTCATTTGCCGTATCTTTTGAAGCTCAGCTGGATAATTATCCGGTCCGAAAGGGTTGTATCTTCGTCCATAAACATGTACGCCATTGGGGATCTTAAAATCATTGTGCCAATGCCAGTTTTTATCGTGGACAGCCTTGAGAATCTGGCTATGTGCAGGAGGGTTTAATTTCTGTTGACCACCAAACACTTGATCAACAATACTCTCACTTAGGAGCTGATACCCTTCATCCTTGAGCTGTGAGCCATCAATCGTTAACGGATCCTTTGAACCACGATACCACTTTCTAGAGGGGGAGTAAACATCAGCAAAGGGGAGTTGATACTTTTCGGCGACTCGCTGAATCGCTTCTGCATACGCGGATAGATGGAGATTCTCCTGAGAACCATCTGGGAGATCCTTGAGATGCGATAGATCTTCAAATGCAATTGGTGTAACTAAGATCAGATGAGGCGAACTTTCTCCGTTGTAGAGTTGGGCTTGCGTATGTTGAACTAACGCATCCATTTCTGCCTCAAAGGAGGCTACATGATCAAGACCCGCGAAGGATTCATTAAAGCCAAAAAAAGCGATAATGATATCTGCCTGTAATCTTGTCAACCACTCATCTGGAGTTTCAAAATGTCCCTGACTATCTGAGGGTTGGGCCAACTCGGTATAAAAGCTGTCTGCTCCGGCAAATGCCCAAGGAGAAATGCGCCCAGGATGCGGCCGAAATCCAGAAGTGTTACCCCCGTCACACATGTTACGAATTGTGAGTTGATGATCTGGGAATCGCAGATGCATTTCCGTCTCAAAGTGTCCATAGTTCATCATGCGAGAGCATAAATTATTGCCAATCAAGACAATATGATCATCTTTTTCAACGGGTTGAAGAGGTCCAGAGGGACTGGAAGCACACTGCACACACATCGCTGCAAAGACAACGGCGATGGTGTAATGCACTTGACGGGAAAAACTGGATGAATTGAAGGATAGACGCATACCTATAATCAAAAAGTTAAGGGAGTATACTCACAGATCATTGCAAAGTACGAATTTATCGGGAATAAATTGGGAATTCTCAGGAATCCATGTACAAGTTATTGGAATCATTCCCTTCATGATAAGAAAGAATGCATCAAGATGAGAGACAGTGAGTATCCATCAATGCAAATGAGTCTCAGTGTACATCATACATGCTACAATAATGAGAAACATTCTTGATGACACAGTGCCTCCGTGGTGGCGATTCAATGGTTCTATTATGATGTTGAACCCAGATGCATTCGCTGAAATATGATTTATTAAGATAGCCTGTAGTATCCGTTCAATTCAACAATTAGATGTCATGCAGGATAATTAACTTCAGGGGGCTGGCCAGACATGTGATCACCACCATTGATCAACTTGAGGACCTCAATTCCATTAAGAATACGAAAGAGAACACTTTTTTTCTCAGAAACTTGTATTTTATGACCCAAGCCATTCAATTTTATGATGAAGTGCACCATATGCTTCCTATCGCTTGCCTTCTTTGGGCTCACAGTCGTGGCTCAGGACGCTCCCCGACCAACAGAGACCGTAAAACTTCTGGTACCCCAATTAACAATGTCGCCAGACATTGATGGGGACTTGACGGAGTGGAAAGATTTTGCATTCTCGGATGGAGTCTGGGATATTTACAGGCTTCGTCACACATTCTGGTATGACGATGGACGGCGCAATCGCCTTACGGATCATGGAAATGAGCCTCATCCTGAAGATGATCTGCAAGCTCGTTATTATGTGGCATGGGATTCGGAATATCTGTATTTTGGTGCGGAAGTCAAGGATAATGTCAATGATGTTGATGCCCCTGGAGAGGAACCATTTGCGTGGTATCTACGCGATAGTATTTGCTTTTTTCTTGAAGCTCCCCGAGACGAAGCACCCGAGTATTGGGGGCAGGGTGACAATGCATTCTGCTTTGTGGCTGATGCCGCCAAGCCCGATTATGGAGCATGGTGGCGACATGGAACTGCAAATGAACAACGCATTGAGGAGCCTATTCCTGCCGAGGATGTATCGTATGAATTCACCTTCAACCCTTGGGGAACCTCGGAGGCGGATTTTATTTTGGAAGCGAAGGTACGCATGATGCCTACATTAGGAAAAAGTGATCCGCGATGGACTCCACCGCAGGTGGGAGATTTGTACGGGTTCGAAATCGTTCACTGTGATCCAGACGGTGGCCCCTATGGTGGACATTTCATGATCTATGGGACGGGTGATGATGATGCGACATGGGGGCGAATGATCCTAACAGGACCACAGAAACCCATCGAAAGGCGTGCTGAATAATCCTTCTTCAACCTATCATTATATCAGACCAACCTATCCATAACCTATCATGCTGTTACGATTCGTTCATTTCTTCTTCATCTCTCTATGTGTCACGCCAGTGTTCGCTCAAGAAATGGCTGATTCTTTTGAAGGCCGCTGGACACTTCATTTACCCGGAGGAGCTGGCTGGTTGGAGATTACCCATGACCAGGGCCTTCTTGATGCCTCCCTATTATGGTACGGTGGAAGCGTCCTGCCCGTCGCCAGTGTCAATATTACTGATGATGTGTTAACGGTGACCAGAGTAGAAACCGTCAACCAGAATGTAGAAGACGGGAGCTCGCGAAGTTTCACCGTCACCAATACGTTCACTCTACAATCAGACGGTGATCAGATAAAGGGAGTAGCTCATTTTCCTGATCATTCTGGGTTCGGATCTCAGATGATTGACTTTGAGGCGACGCGAATTCCCGAATTACCCCCAGCTCCTGATCTTTCTCAAATCACTTTTGGTGATCCGATGGAGCTATTTAATGGGGTAGACCTTAGAGGATGGAGTTTGATCAATGAAGATCAGGTCAATGGATTTAAGGCAGAAGATGGCCTCCTCATCAATGATCCAGTACAATCTGAGGATGGTGAGTATATTTCCTACGGAAATCTTCGCACCGTTTCTACCTTTGAAGATTTTCGATTAACGCTTGATGTCAATATCCCTAAGGGAAGTAACAGTGGTGTCTATCTACGGGGGATCTATGAAATTCAGGTTGCAGATACGTATGGGATGGATCTCAACCAACATCATATGGGGGCACTCTACAGTCGGATTCAACCTTCCGCGAATGCTGAAAAACCGGCAGACGAATGGCAATCTATGGATATAACCCTCTACCAGAGGCACCTGACGGTCATCTTAAATGGAACCAAGATCATTGATAATCAGCCTATTCATGGTGTCACAGGTGGAGCCATGACTGCTGACGAATTCTCTCCCGGCCCCATTTATTTGCAAGGGGATCATGGTCGTATCCTCTATCGTAATCTTATATTAACTCCAATTCTATAATCTGATGGCTCAACACTTTACCGTTTCACGAAGAGATTTTTTACGTTCCAGTGCACTCGGCTCTGCCGGACTTGCTCTGGGAGCACGCCCTGAATTTGTCCCTCCAAGCGATCGTATCACGATCGGAATGATTGGAGCGGGTGCTCGGGCACATGGACTGGTTGAATCGCTCAAAGCATTTCCCGAAGTAGAGATTGTCGCTGCATGTGATGCCTACACTGGTCGCTTAGAGCGAATCAATGACCGCATTGGGGGAAACGTAGATACCATGGCCGATTATCGTGAGATCATCTCAAGAGATGATGTTGACGCGGTCGTGATTTCCAGTCCAGATCATTGGCATTATCAACATTCTGTCGATTCGTTGAACGCTGGTAAGCATGCCTATATTGAAAAACCACTGACCTATTCCATTGAAGAGGGAGCCGACATAATCCAGGCCCAGAGAAGCAATCAACTCGCTGTACAGGTAGGAAGTCCTGGACCGAACAGTATCCTCATTCAAAAGGCACGTCAAATGATTCAGGAGGGAAAGCTCGGACAGGTCACCATGATTCGGGCAAGCACAAATCGTAACACCGCTTCGGGTGCTTGGATCTATCCGATTCCTCCCGATGCATCTCCTCAAACCGTAGATTGGGATTTATTTCTTGGCTCTGCCCCGAAGCGACCCTACAGCCCCGAGCGTTTTTTCCGTTGGCGTTGCTACAAGGATTACTCTGGTGGACTGTCCACCGATCTCTACGTCCATACCTGTACGACGATCAACTACTTGATGGGTTCAGCCATTCCTGAACAGGTGATTGCAATGGGAGATCTTTACCGTTGGATCAACTCCAGAGATGTCCCCGATACAATTAATGCGTCTCTGAAATATCCCGACGGCTTTATGGTCAATCTGAGTGGAACCTTTAATAATCAAGGTGGGAATTCTGGTGGAATGCGGATTCTTGGAACGGAAGGATCCTTAGTCTTTGGTGGTGGATTGCGATTTATCCCCGAACGTGTTAACGAAAGCAATAGCTGGATTACAGCAAGCTGGCCAAAGGATTTGGCCGATGCCTACATTGCAGATTCGGAGATTCGTCATGAAGAAATCCCATCCAGTCGCTCCCCTGCAATGGTTGCTGGTGAAGAGGTGTATCATGCTGAGGGAAAAGACTCTATGTCCATCCATATTCAAGAATGGTTGAACGCTATTCGTAGTGGAAACCCTACGAAAGAAGATGCTGAAGTTGGACATCATGCTGCCGCTTGTGCACACTTGATCAACGCCTCCATTGAGATGGAAACCATGGTTCATTGGGATGGACATCAACTCAGTGCAAAATAAACACTGATTCGTAATTGTTTTCTACAAGTGATTTGATTATAGAAGTCATTACGAGGCAAACCCCGATGATCGCATTGCCTTCTCTCATACAAATGAGTAGGTAAATCGTTAACACCGCAAATCACTCGTAGATTGATTTCTTACGAATTTCAAACTATGGTCATGCTTTTCACAAAGCCGTATTGATTACCTTTTCAGAAAAACCCTGACAGATGCTCCTGAGAGGGTTTCTGTGAACAGGCAAAGGCCTTCACAGACCATTACTCAAAAGAATACTGCTCAATTGCATTCAATAATTTTCTGATTCGCCCTCTATCTATAGATTTTTCAAGATAGTTTCGATATGCAATCTCAGCATCCTTAATTAACTGCTGATAGGTAACGACTCTAATATTTCTGGGTTTTAGAGTATCTTCAGATAACTTCTTTGACTCTGAAGTACCCCAATCTCTAAGCTCACACCCAACCAAACAAATCGTTTCAACAGAGTCGCTTTCGCCGGCCTGTCTCGCCTCACGAATCACGGCTTCCCTGTATTTTTCTACTTGTTGAAGTAATGTAAGAGTGTCTGTCCAGACACTGGCTCGCTTTAATTCAATGATAATATGTTTACCCGTTGACTTTTTATAGATGATGTCAATCCGCCCTTCTACCTCCGAACTTGATGCTTTCGTTTCAGAAAGTTTTTGAAACTCTTTCTTGATCGTACGCTCCATATATGGGGTTTCGGTTGCCATATCCCAGGATGGATCCAGTAACCACAAATGCGTATAGATATGCTCCTGAATCACTTTTTCATAAGCATTATCTTCAATGTGACGAATTAACTTCCGAATCACATTCAAGCGACCTTGCGTGATTTGGTGATACCAAGAAGCCTCAATATCGTCTAATTCAGAAAACAAACGGACAACTGCATCAAGCTGGCGAATATCAAGGTGGTCTAAATCATTCAACCTTTTCTTATGATGAAGATGTTCAAAAGCCAATACTCCATACTGATACATTGTTTTTCTATGCTCCTCTTCCGTGACGATAACATTAATTTTCGCGAAGAGCTTAGTGGCAGATTTTCGTGCATCACCTTTAAGCTCCTTGAACCATTCTTTAATGGCAGGAATTTCCTCGGCCTTCTGCACACCTTCCTCACGCTTGTATTGAATACGCTGTTTTTCAAGAAAACTCAGCTCGTTTTCTACAAACCCACGCAGAGAAATAAAGCGCTCATCATCCCGAATAAAATCCTGTCTACTAGACGTTATTATATCATCCTCGTTGCTTAAATCTAGAAAATCTGCTTCTAATTCTCCTATCAAGAATTTTGTATAAAGCCCTCCCAATCTGAAGGTCTCAAGAATATCTTCAGAAGCAACTTTACCACGAGTTAAAATGGCGAGTTTGTTCAGGTTATCGTCACCCTCCTGTAATACATTTGATCTTTTGACAAGACCTATCCACCCTTTAATGTTATAGTTTCTTTTTTCGTCAATAAAATGATCGCGGATCTCAAAACGATTTTGCTCCTGAAGATGCTTAAAATGTGACTGCTCATACTCACCGTAAACAACAACATATTCAAGCTTGGTAAAATAATCCCGGTCGGTGATGCTTACTTCGTGGCCATCAACGAATACGCGAAAGTCTTCAGACCAAACGTTAAATCTCCGAGAAATACGTTTTCTTAAATTCCTGCATATTGTTTTCTGAATACGTTTTTTTAGTTGAGACAAGACGATGATCGTTCCCGTCAAAGTACTCACTTGATAATCTTTGGGAATATCATCAATTGGATGAGGATAATGTGGGTTACCATTTTCAATATCCTGTTTAATACTTTCATGATCAAGTTCTAACCCAATGGTTTCACCATTCTTCTTCGTGTAGACTTGAATATGTTCGGAGATTGAGAAAATCGAAAGCTTACCAATACCCTTTCTACCCATGACTTTACGATTCCTGTTGGACGTATAGTCATCGTTCTGATCTTTTCTTCGCTGATAACCAACGGTTAAAAACTTATCATTGAGATCATTTTCGTCCATCCCACAACCGTCATCTATGACAACGATCTTGGTCTTTTCACCAGCTTGGTGTACCGTCAAACGTACTTCACTTGCATCGGCATCCCACGCGTTAGCAATGAGTTCAGATAGGACAGCCGGAACATTACTATATAAATTAATGCCTAAATGATTCAGAGCATTTAAGCCACACTTCAATTCAAATTGTGCCATCAAATTGTACGATATGTTTCCTCATAGATAGACCAATCGCTTGACCCAGTAGCGGAGGGACAGCATTACCAATATGTCTGCCCAATGCACTCAGAGAACATGGCTGATCAGGAGAAGAAAATTTATAATCCTCTGGAAATGATTGCAATATTGCTCCTTCCCGCATACTCAACGCTCTATCTTGTTCGGGATGACCAAAACGCCCAGAGCCGTATGAATAAAAATTCGTGGTAATCGTGGGAGAGGGTTTATCCCAACTCATTCGCCCATAAACGCAGGAGTACGTTTTACCACTACTTTTTTTATGGCACTCCAGTAGCAAATCCTCTGGCCAATCGTTCCATGTTCCAGCGGGAACAGAAGCCTTGATCCGTTTCAAATTTAGAGGAGATAGCTGCCTGCTCACATGCATTGCGTCCTCTGGACTCGCCTTACCATTGTCAAGATGGGGAAGATGCCCTATGGATTCGTTTACAGAGATCGGTGTATTCAGACTTTTCTCAGGCAAGGATATATCACCCAGTAAGGAAGCGATTAAGACTAAACGACGACGCTTTTGAGGCACTCCATAATGTTCACATTGCACAATACCATCCACGACCTGATATCCCAAACCCTCCAAGGAATCCTTGAAGGTTACATACACATCTTCTTTTCTGAGTCCGGGTACATTTTCCATGGAGGCGATTTCTGGTCTTCCGTCAACAATGAATCTCAAAAATTCATCAATTAGATCCCATCTGTTGTCGCTTCTACGATCTGCTCCAATCTTTGCCGTGTGAGCAGAAAATGGCTGGCATGGGGCACATCCAACAAGGATACGATACTTTGCTCCGTTGAAATAAGAGGAAATATCTGAATAATTTGATGTTCGGATATCCGTTTGGATAAATGTAGCATTACAGTTTTGCTCATAAGCATAACGACATGTTGGATCGCTATCCAATCCGGCAACAACGGGAATGCCTGCCATCTGCATGCCATAGGATAGTCCTCCTATGCCACAAAACAGATCAAAAGCTTTGATGGGAATACTCTCAGACATTTGAATCTAATCAACAAATAGATCAAACGAGTACTTATACGCTTAACTTAGATGATTTCTCAATCAGAGTAACTTTTTCTCCATCAGACAAGCGTAACAGAGTACGCTTACCCATGCGGTAAAACAGTCATGGTATCCGTTTGATCAGTTGACGCAAGAGTTGGTCCATACATGGCGTTAGCCTCAATACTGATCCAACCATTTTCTTGCGAATTCTACATACTCTTCATTAATTTCGATGCCAATCCACTCAATCCCCAATTCATTCGCTACCACACATTCAGAACCAGATCCAGCAAAAGGAATCAGCACTCTACCATCCGATCCTTTAATACGAGACTGAATCAATCTACGAGTGAGTTCCATGGGCTTTTGAGTTGGGTGCTTCATTATTCGACAGTTTCTATAGTTATTGATCTCTGAAGGAGGAAGGACTTTCCTGTCGTGATCATAACACATAAACCATCTTTCCCGTGCACCCGCACCCCCAGCCAATGCGGGTATTTTCAGAACGTCACGAGGCAATGCCCCACCATGATCAAGGTAAACCGTTTCTTTGCCATCGCCAAAGCGTGATTTCGTACCTGCCCTTGTCCGACCGATTGCAGTTTTATATCCTTCCGTATATGGTTCACGAATCTGGTCTATTTCGAGATTCGGTACAGTTTCTGAATTCCACAAACAAAGAATACTTTCATGTGATCTCTGCCAAAACTTGGACGAAGGAACTGTTTTGTTGGTGTAATGCCAAACGAGCCACCGTTGTTTTTCAACAGGATACAAGACAGATATCCGAGCAAGTATTTCTGAAAACCCGTACACGTATATGATTCCATTTTCAGATAAAAATTCGAAACATAATGATAGCCAGTCCTTACACCATTCAACATAATCTGGAAGTGTCATCTTCCCAGTTCTCTGACCAAAATCTTTGCCGATATTGTAGGGAGGATCAGCAATAATTACATCAAATTTATGTTGTCTATCACACTTACTGAGAACATCTACAACATCCCCGTGAATCAACTCAGATTGAAATATAGGAAATAGGTCCAATGTCTTCATCCCCATTCCCGTGCCCTCTTGAAGAAGCATGCTCTCCATTGACTCAAGTTTTAAGTCCTTATCTGGATTCTGAGGAACAGATGACTGGATACTCTTCATTAGAATATATATATACGTTGAGTCCCTGCCAAGAGAGTAACATCGCGTGGATAATGTAGGAGTGTTTATCCCTACAATGCATTTATAATCTGAGTATATTGGTAAAACTTAATGGTACCAGCATCACACATTGAGTTCACTCTTTTTAAGTTGATATACGATGACTTGATCCCCATATTGACTATCAACAGCATAGACTCTGTCATCACGAATTTCAAGAAGGTTGGTGCTTACAGGGAGATGAAATCGATGGGATAAGTGTCCTTTTTCGTTAAACACTAGCCACTCCACAGTGCTGTCTGCGATAGAGGGCGGAGTTGTTCTCAACCATATTTGTTCAAGATCATCAACTATGAAATGATCATAGACAGGCTTAAAATCAGCCAAATCAGCATTGATTATCGCATCTCTAACCCAATCCGAACGTCCCTCTACGGCAAGTTCAAGTTCACTGCGGGTGAGAGTCACAGGTTTCAGAGAATGGTTGATTGAATGTTGAAGAATTCCATCAAGTGAAAAAATGGAGATGCTAAGTGAATCTGTCCAACCCGAATAGAGATTGCCAGAAGATCCCTTGCGTAGGACAGGCTTGCGTCCAAAGGGTATTCTAATCGCATAGATCTGTTCGCCTTCAGAGGATGTCAACCATTCAGATGCCTGAACGGAATGGATTGGCAGATCAATCATCTCTGCTGCCCATCCCACATGTGTGACATGGATATAACGATCTTCGGACGCATCTCCAGGCGAAATGGGCCACCCATACGTCATCAGAAAACCCGTATCGGTTGAACCTAAAAGGCTAAATGGTAAACCAAGTGAGTCTTGACTGACAGAAATACTTCTTTGGATTTCAAATTGATCAGTATCAAATACAGAAATTCTATTCAAACCGAAATCAAAAACATATAGACTATCTGAATGCTCAACATGAATGGACTGAATCCTACTGAATTCTCCAGGTGCACTGCCAGATTGACCAATAGATGTCTGGAAGACACCATCTCTATTGAATACATGAATCACAGGAACTTGATGATCTCCTATGAATATTCTTCCAGATCCATCAACTGCAAGCAATTCTCCAACTCTACCGAAAAGAACCGAGTCGCCTTCAAGTTCATTACCAAGCCGGAATAGTTCTATGAATTCTGGTGCATCCAATACTTCGATTACAGTTTCGTCATCTGCAGTACGACACGCTGTGGAGCCGAAAAAACCGACAGCAATACTCCATATTAAAGCAGAATATAACCTCATGATTCAATCCATTATGAGCTGTAAAGTGCATCTAATTTGTCGCTTAACAACGCTTTAGGACTCCACACAACTCGTACGGTGATCATCTATCTCTAACCTAATCGTTCTGGAGTGGAACCACATACCACTCCATATAGGATGACAAGAATCATCACTAGTGCATGAGTAAGACTACGATGAGTATAAAAAGCGAAGTTGAATTGACTTCAGGACTCATCACAATCCTAACAGGTTTTCCAGCATACTTACATGTGATAATTGCCCGAAGATATTGACTTCATGAATTACAATCAAATGAACAGATTTACTGATCCATTTCAGACATGAGCAGTTCATGGACGGCTTCAAGCTCGGCCTTGACTTCGCGAATCTCTTCGATTTCACGATCGGCTGGGCTATGCTCAATGCCAAAATAGCCATTGTAGCCAGCTGCCAACACAATTCGAGTCATGCGTTCATAATCCAGCGGACTGGAGTTGCCTTCATCATCAAACACCGTCGTTTTTACACTCACGCCCGTAGCGTAAGGCATGAGTTCTTCCACGCCACGGTAGGAGTCGTAGGTGTTGTCAGCATCTATGCGGAAATTACCAAAATCAGGGAGCGTGCCCGCTCTTGGATGATCGGCCATCTTAATCGTATCGGCAAGCCATTTTCCATTACTTGAGTAGCCACCATGATTCTCAATGATGACATGCAGGCCGTACTCCTCCCCGATTTCACAGAGTTGATGGAGTCCATCTGCAACGAGTTTCATTTGCTCGTCATAGCTTCCCTCACTGTAGCCATTGACACGAATGGAGTGGCAACCCAAATGTTTAGCTGCACTTAACCATTTTACATGGCGTTCCACCGATTCACGGCGCAGATCGGCATCGGGATCTCCAAGGTTCCCCTCACGATCACACATGATGAGAATACTGGTGGAACCCAGATCATCAGCACGTTTTTTCATTTCATTGAGATAGTCGGTATCCTCTGCCTTATCCATGAAAAATTGATTGACGTACTCAAGCCCAAGAATTCCACTTTCTGCAGCAACAGCGGCAAAGTCGAGATTGTCCATCTCACCTGCAAATAGTAAGCGATGAAGGGACCACTGAGCAAGCGAAATCTTGAACAGTTCTTTGGATGGCATGCCCCACACTGGTGTGGTGAGAGGAAGTGCAGCAAGTGCAAGCGCACTTGTTTTTAGAAAATTTCTGCGAGTAGAATGCATTTGTACAATGATTAGTGATTAGTTATTCAGAGCTGGACCTTCAAATCGAATCCAGTCCAGTTCCATGACAGTATCCTCTTCAGGAGATGTAAAGGTAAGCATTAACGCAATAGTTTTTTTTATTGCGGGAATTGGAACCGAAACCTCACGCCAACGATCATAAGCCCCTTCAGCCAATGTTTCCATTCCAGGAAAGTCTTCAGGAACTTCAGAAAGTGCTTCGGCCTGTCGGGGAGTCACAGAGACGCCCGTCTCAGGAGTGATCTCAAGATGTGCAATCGTGGAGTCGCTGTCCTCAGTACCAAAGTGAAGAATGCCGTTTCCCGTGGTTCGAAAACGAAGGAGCAGGCTGTCAATTCCAGTGAGATTCAAAGGGTTGTAAATCAATTGAGACTCATTTTTGAGGGGCATTGAACTCAGAGCCGATACCCTCCAGTGTTTACTCGCCGGGTGAGTAGAAAAGGTCGTCCGAATTGAGTTGACCGCACGACTGACATGCTCTGCCTCCTTGTGGCGAGGATGTAATTTCACTTTATCACATGAGGTGTCAAGACATGCCTTGATGAGTGCAAACCGATCGACATAATTGACTTCAAGAGGATGCGAAAACTCCCGCGTGATCAAAAACTCCCCTTCCGTTCCAGAGGAGGTGGACAATGGAATCGGAGACGTATCAATTCCCGTATAAACATGAATGGAGGTCTCATTGGAAACTGCCTGATCATGGACATGAACTCGATAACTGTACGTAGAGTCAAAATCAAAGAGGGCGCCATCGGGCGGCCAGTCAATGGAGAGCGGTAGAACAGAGGATGGCATCTCTGCGGGAATTGGATCTGGAGGTGGTGCAGACGATCCATAATAGTCTAGCCTCACCAGTTGTGCATTTGCATTACTCCCCCAAAACATTTCGCCCCATTCAACAATATAGAGTCTGCCATCTGGTCCCACTTCTATATCCATTGGACTGAAATAATCCTTCCCTGGAAGAAATGGCTCAATATCCAAAATACTCCCATCCTCATTGATCACAATAACCTGCACCCAATTACGCATCCATTCATAAATCATGACCTTACCGTCATAATAGGGAGGAAGAGCAGTCGGTAGATCGTTATCTGGATCAATTCGGAAAGCAGGTCCAGCCATCGGGTTGATTCCACCAGCTCCCAATTCGGGATACTCCTCACTCGGTCCATAATAATACTGAATCCAAGCGCCCAGAGCAGGTGGGAGTTGCTTGGCACCAGTATTGTATTCGGAATGATTCACTGGAGCCATTGGATCAGGTTCCACATACTCCTGTTCTGCCAGATGGTAGTGTGGGTAGGGATCATTGTATCCAGTAAAATAGGGCCATCCATAAAATCCAGGCTCTTTGGCTTGGTTGAATTCATCCCAGCTGTTGATGAGCCCAGGTCCAATATCTCCCCAGTAAATCCAACCTGTAGAGTCATCAATCGCAAGCCTGAACGGATTGCGATGCCCCATGGAGTAAATCTCTCCACGATGGAGAGAATCTGCCTCAAACAAATTGCCTTCAGGAATGGAGTAGGTTCCATCAGGCTGAGGTTTAATTCTCAGAATTTTGCCGCGCAAATCATTGGTATTGGCAGATGTACGGCCTTGGTCTGACATTCGCCTTAAATCGGGATCAGGTGCATTGCGGTCACCTCCTGTATTATCACCCGTTGCTACATACAACAATCCGTCTTTGTCAAATTGGATGGATCCACCCGAATGGCAACACTTAACCCGCTGGACAGGAACCTCCAATAGAACAATCTCACTCTCGGTATCCAACATATGACCGTCATAAACAAATCTTGATAATCTGTTGACAGAATTTTCTGTCATGGCAGAGTAGTAAATATAGATCCATGAATTGTCATCAAAGTTTGGATCCAATGCGATGCCATGTAAGCCATCTTCAATTTTTTTATCCACGGGCAACCACCCTACAACCCTGGAAGTACCCGTATCAGGCTCCCACAGTTTAATGGTTCCTGCCCATTCAAGGATAAACACACGTCCATCTGAAGTAATGTCAATCTCCATTGGATCGGTGAGATCCGTAGTAAGAATCACTTCGTCATAGGCAGATGCAAGGGTTGCTGTCACATCTGCTTCCACCGCTCCAGCGGCCCATTCAATTCCACCCAAAAGATGCGACCGCATCAATGGATCTACATAGCTCTCGACTGAATGCCCAAGGCCCGTATACCAAGAACGCCCGCCATCATAATGATGAGCCCATGCTATGGGATGATCATCTCCCATCGTTCCTCCTTCATAGGTTGATTCTTTGACCACTGCCAGAACATGAACATTGCTACGAGGATTCACAGAAAAATTCAACCATTCATCTGTCTGATTCCACTGAATGGGTAAGGAACTGGTAGACGGATGCAAGCGATCGCTTACAATGATATCGGCTGGTTGAGCATCGGAATGGGTAGAAACATATGCACCGACTAATCCCCCGTACCATTCCCAGTCATATTCAGTATCGGCGGCGGCGTGAACACCAACCCATCCACCACCCGATTGGATATAGTTCATGAAGGCTTGCTCTTGGCTCTCATTGAGAACATCCTCTGTCGTATTTAAAAACACGACCGCCTGAAAGCGCTGCAAAGAATCGGAATGAAAATATGCAGCGTTCTCTGTTGCAAAAACTCCAAAATTGTTTTCTTCACCCAAGGTCTGGATTGCCTCAATACCAGCCTCTATGGAAGTGTGTCGAAATCCTTCGGTTTTTGAAAAAACGAGTACTTCATAGCGATGCTGTCCCTCCGCATCGCCAGTGTGGTATCCGATCAATACCAAGAAGGCTATCAACCCTATCAATACGTTCTGTATCGTCTTAAACATGTATCGTTCAATGAGTAAGTAGTAAGAATTTGTACTGAGCTAGCATAAATAGCATGAAATTCTAACTGAGAATAATCTTCGTTCAATGGAGAATTGATGGGTATGCCCATCAAGAAAAACAATCATTATCGGATATAGCCTATGAATGAATCAGGTCTGTCCACTGAGCGGAGATCATTCGTTCAATATAGATCAATAATGCTGATTGGCTTTTACTGAGTAGAATCATTCATGTTGGGTTTGGAAAGAAATCTGGTTATTATCCTGATGAAAACTTCCCAGTCATGAATCACTACATCTCTGAATAGATTCAGATAACGGGTTTCAGTAATAGGCTACACGATCTTCACACATACAGGACTTGGTACATTGATGATCTGATAAGGCCCCGTTAGATGTCCAGTCTCCTGATCAATTTTAAAAACAATCAGACTATCAGAATTCTGATGGGCTACCATGAGATACTCTCCGTTGGAATCAAGGGCGAAATTTCTGGGAAGCCGTCCATACGTTGAAAACCAAACAGGGTCAGCTAAATCGCCCGTATCTGGATCAACCTTAAAACAGACGATACTTGAAGGGCCACGAAGAGATGCATAGAGAAAGCGTCCTGATGGGTGGGCATGAATATCTGCTGCTGCACGGTTGCCGGTGTAATCTTTGGGCAAGGCATCAACGTTTGAATGACCGCAGAAATACCCTCCTTCCAAGAAAGGAGCGTAATGGAAGAAGTCAGTTCATTCATCACATAGACGAAGTTTCCAGACGGGTGAAAGCTCAAATGTCTTGGGCCTGATCCCGATGGAATTTTAACAGCATCTCCTTTCGGGGTCAACGTACCTTGTGGTTGAAGAAGATGGTAGATATACACTTCATCGGTTCCCAGATCAGGAACCAAACCGTACACTCCTGTTGGATCTAGCACAATCGCATGCGGATGAGAGGCCTTTTGGCGAGGAAGGTTTGGCCCCGATCCAGCGTGTTGAACCACCCGGTCAATGGATCCAAGTTCACCTGTCTCACTGCGATGGACACAAATGACTGATCCCCCCACATAGTTGGCAACCAGAACATGCTCATCGGTGATGCTGATATAACACGGAGCACCACCCTGACTGCCAATGTGCCCCGTTGGTTGAAGAACATGTTTCTCTGGATCCCATGACCAAGCCTGAATAGCTCCCTGAGCAGATCCTTCAAAATATAGAAGCTCACTCACCGCATAGACGCAATGACGCTGGGCATCTACTGCCAAGAAGGACGGATTGGGAAGACCGCGAAATACCCCCTGTGGGCGTAATAAGCCCTCCTCAAAGGAGAATACATAAATCCCAGTGCCTCGACCATTGACATGAGGAAGACGCTGCGTATAGGTGCCGACAAATACCGTTGATGTCATTTTGAAGATCCTATGGTAACACCTGAGAGATGCTCCAGAGCTTGAATCAATGCGTGATTCCCCTCTTGTCCAAGTCCCTTTTCTTGTAGGCTACGATAAAGTTGGAAAATCTGACTGGTGCTGGGAAGTGGTAGTCCCATTTCATCAGCAGCTTCAAGGACTAAGCGTAAATCCTTTTGTTGGAGATCAATGGTAAAGCCCGGCGTAAAATCTCTTACAATGGCCTGGGTCCCACGATGGCTGAGCATCCAACTCCCAGCAGCTCCATGTTCAATGGCTTCAATGGTTTTATTGAGATCTAATCCACCTTTCTGAGCAAACAGAAGCCCTTCACTGATGGCTTGCATCGTTCCTACGACAACGATTTGATTTACAAGTTTCACCATTTGCCCAGCACCTGCACTACCGACATGGGTGATTTGGCGACCCATCGCAGAGAGAACTCCCATCGCACGATTCACATCAGAAACCTCTCCGCCAACCATGATACTTAGGGTTCCATTGGTAGCACCCTCACTGCCACCACTAATGGGAGCATCCAACATTCGGAGTCCAAGTTCATGGAGTCGACTGTGCATTTTGATCGTGGCCTGTGGGCTAATGGTACTGGTATCAATAATCAGTGTATTAGGCTGTGCACCTTCGACGATTCCACGATCACCAAACAAGACATCTTCGACATCTTGGGTATTGCTGACACAAATGGTCACAATACTGGACTTTGATGCCACATCTGCGGGATCAGAGGCGGGGATCGCACCTTCTGCTACAATGGGATCCATGCGGCTTGCGGTCCGATTCCATACATGCACATCAAACCCAGCCTTTTGGAGATTTTGAGCCATTCCACTGCCCATGATGCCAAGACCAATAAATCCGATAGATTCTTTCATCAACCCAATATACTAACCAGAGGGGGTTTTTAATGAACAAGGATGGGGGAAATGGCATCTCGAAGAGATCCGCTGGAAACAAGAATCGTCATCATCTACGAAAAAATGATCAGGGGACAACATCATCTATTCAAATACCTGCATTCTCGGTCAGTTTGAAAAGATGCTCACCAGCCTTTGGCACATACAAAACTTCCGGGTCCTTGCATGCCTCCCACCAAGATAGATCAACCGAGTATGGGTTACAATATCTGAGTCCAACGCTTTCACAGCGTTCTTTTGAAATCTGACTTGCTAAAGATACGTGAATTCTTGGAGTTTCTATACCGTCTTTATAGGTGGTATCACCGCGAACATGGGCAGCGTGGGCAAGGACCGTCCAAGGATAGTGCTGATAGGCTTCCCAGTTCGCCTTAAAATATTCAATGCCATGGAAACCAATTTGGTCAAGGATTTTGCCATGGGTATACGATAGTTCAGAAATATGTGGAGCATACAGAAGAATTTCTCCACCATCTGCAATGACGGGTTCAAGCTTATACATCCCCTTTGCTCCCGTCCAGAGATCATCATACATAGATGGAATTACGGCTAATGCCCTCTGTACAGGATGCTTCATCCATGAGATATGAAGCTGAGCAGAAAGTGTGGCCGCCCTCAGCCATGACTCACCCCCATCATTGCCCATATACATTCCTGCTAACCCATCATCGGTCACAACCAGGTTTACATAAAGGCGTGTGCACGGAATTTCCTGTGCAGCTCGATTGATCAGTCTCCGGATAGGGGTGTCGTATGTGCCGATAATCTTTCGGCTTGACATCATTGCACCAACCCAGTGAGTAAAGTCAATCATTTCTGGGCCGCTGATTCCTGGAAAAAAATACTTGTTTCCTCCTGAAAACCCGACGACCTCATGAGGAAACACTGGGCCGCAAACTATGGCAGTATCATACTCAAGTATTTTTTGATTGATGGTGACAGGAAGCGGTCGTTCAATCAGTCCATCCGTGATATGCGAAACTTCCTCTGCCGAGATGACGGCCAAATTGACCAGTGAACCAGGATCATCCCATGTATGATTGAAGATGTTTACGTTGCCATAGGACTCTGTCTTTTGTTGATCTGAAATCTCTACATGAGACAAGATTGCTTCTGGACTCATGGGAGGATGGGTTCCGAGGGCTATCATAAAATCCAATGCATCCACATGGCCCAATAAATGGTCACAGATCCCTCGAAATAGAGTAGGGATGGGAGCTGTACGCGTGGCATCTGGAATGATCACCAGAATGCGATCACTCTGTTGAAACTGTCCATGCAAACCCTGCTTCAGAATTCTGAAAATATCTGAATGTCTAAACAGTGGAGTGGACTTCATGGGTTCCATTGAATGGGGTTAAGTTCGTTCAATCTGCTAATACGTTTAGGGTCAAACATGCAGAGTAAAATTGTTTGAGATTTCTGTTTCAACCTATCAAACAAGCCATTGCTCATCCGTGGGTTCCTCTTTAATGACCATAAAATGCTTGATCTACCACCTCTTCCGTTTCATTCAAGGTATCGCTGATTCATTGCCTAAGGTAGGCGTGATCCTTATCATTTCTGATGGTTGACTGGAAAGAAAGTAGGCAGATTGGTTTGCTGTCATCTTACCTTACAAAATAGATGCGTTTTAGTTTTATCTTGATCGGAAGCACACAATGCTACGGACATACTTATATTTGTATCCATAGACTTGCAAAGAATGAAGGGTTTGAGAGTGATTGCATTATTGTTGATGGGCATCATGTGCAGCTGCAGAACAGCTACGGATCGTCCCAACATCGTGATTATTCTTGCCGATGATTTGGGTTATTCCGATCTTGGCGCGTACGGAGGTGAGATTGATACTCCTCATTTGGATGCCTTGGCTACCAATGGCGTTCGCTTTCGTCAGTTCTATAACGCTGGACGGTGTTGCCCCACCAGAGCCTCATTGTTGACAGGACGCTACCCCCACGGGGTTGGAATGGGGTCCATGGTCTCCCCCGTTGATCGCGAATTGACCACTGGACCCTATCAGGGGTACCTCAGTGAATCCGCCATCACTCTTGCAGAAATGCTTCAGGATGCTGGTTACAGTACGTATATGTCGGGGAAGTGGCATGTCGGGGAGCGTTCTCAACATTGGCCTCAAGTGCACGGGTTTGAGCGTTATTTTGGATTGATCAGTGGTGCGAGCAGTTATTATGAGATCATCACCGATCAGCCACGAAAAAGACAAATGGTTCTTGATGATGCTCCATGGATCCCACCAGATTCGGGTTTCTATATGACGGATGCATTTACAGATTACGCAGTTGAATTTTTACAATCACATCCGACAGATCAACCATTTTTGCTGTACTTAGCCTATACTGCCCCTCACTGGCCTTTACACGCCTTGCCCGAGGATATTTCCAAGTACGAACATGTCTATGATCTCGGATGGGATCATTTACGCAGTGAGCGTTATGAAAAGATGCTGGAATTAGGAGTCATTGATGAATCCTACTCTCTTTCTCCTCGCTCCTCTGGGCTTGCATCTTGGCAAGAAATGATGGATAAGAACGACTGGTCCCTTCGCATGGCTGTCTATGCTGCAATGATAGATCGTATGGACCAAGGGATTGGAAGAGTCATGGATCAAATCCACGCTATGGATGCGATGGATCAGACACTCATCATATTTCTGTCAGATAACGGCGGAAGTTCAGAGAGTGTAGAGAGTCGTCAGTTGCATGATCCAGAGACGGTCGCGGGGGAGCGTGGATCCTATCTTGCCTATCAAGAAGCATGGGCGAATGCCTCAAATACCCCATTCAGACTCTATAAACAGTGGATGCATGAAGGAGGAATTGCCACCCCTTTGATTGCTCACTGGCCTGCAGGAATTCTACGGCCTGGGAGAATCATTGATACACCTGGACATGTGATTGATCTGATGGCAACCGTTGCATCAGCGGCCCAGACGACACTTCCTCACTCCGATGGCATTAACCTGTTACCTCTCATCCAAGCCCAACAGGACCATTGGCCAGAGCGAACTCTGTACTGGGAGCATATCGGGAATCGCGCCATTCGCCAAGGAGATTGGAAATTAGTTCTGGAACGCAACGAGCAACAGTGGCGGCTATATAATCTGGCGATGGATGCCACAGAATTATATGATCTTTCCGTTGAATTTCCCGAAATTGTGTCAAGATTGCAACATCAATGGGCAAGGTGGGCAGATTCATTAGGTGTCAGAATGTCTGAGTAGAGGTGGTACGGCTCGGCGTTATGAAGTATTTTTTCACTGATATTCTTGATCGCAACTGGAACTCAAATATCGTAGAAGCTATGATATAATGGATCGTATGGTTCACCATCGTTGGTTAAAGCATCCTTGTATCCTGATCTATCATTAATGCAACGTACCATTCTAATCACTGGAGCCAGTACTGGTATCGGTGCTTCCACCGCTCTTCGTCTTGCTGAAGGAAACACGCTGATTTTGCATCATAATCAGTCACCCATTCACGATGTTGCAGAGCAGGTGAGCAACTTGGGTGGAATTGCAATACCCATTCAGGCGGACCTTGCCGATGAAGATGGTTGCTATCATCTGATGCAAAACGTATCCACTGCAACCCAACATCTTGATGTATTTGTCAACAATGCTGGAGGCTTGATCCAACGTCACCATGTTGAAGATGTGACATGGTCACTGATGGAACAGATCTTTTCACTCAATACTTTTTCGACCATGCTACTGGCCAAATTATGCATTCCTCTACTACGAAAAGGGACACATCCCTGTATGTGAACATGACCTCCATTGCAATGCGTCATGGTGCACCTACAGCAACTATCTATGGAGCGGCTAAAGGTGCTATGGATTCATTTACTCGGGGAGCAACACGCGAGCTCGCCCCACAGATACGAGTCAATGCAATTACACCTGGAGTGATTCTCACGCCATTTCATGACCGCTATTCCACCAAAGAAAAACTAGCCGACATTGCGAATCAGACTCCACTTGAATTCAATGGTGAGAGTGATCATATAGCACGGGCGGTGGAGTTCTTGATTGAAAACATCTTTATGACAGGGGAAACCATTGACATCAATGGTGGACTGTTTATGCGATAACCATTGAGTTGGATAAATCAAGCATTTGGATCATCTGGGCAATGGTGAATCAACCTGCCCATTATCATTCATCAACAGTGAGCTGTGGATGTTGGCGAAGCCAAGTTAGGCTAAGCCTAGTTTTTTGAAGTAAATCTTATTACGAATCTCAGCATCCTGTAAAATTTTCTCCCATTGAATCACTTGAATCAGAAGACTATTGTAATCATACCATCGATACCAACCCAAATTATCGGGAAGGTCCCTAAAATCTCGTTCACGGAGGAGCCAGTTACGAACTTTTTGACTAATATCACACACGATAAAGCCATAGGCAGGTGTATGGTCAGTCACTTCTATGGGTCGACCTTCGGGTGTGCTGAATTTTCCATCTCTAATGTCATTCACATATCGTACAATTTTCATTATTGGATCTTCAAGAGATGAAGGATTTGTAAAACCATCTTCACGAGGTCGCTTGAATTCAAAAATGGTGATTGGATTGCTTTTAACATTGTCGCCTCTAAACATGTGGGCCCGATCAAATGCCAAAATATCTGGACGTTTCTGATTTCCATCACCAAGTGGTTTGTCGGATGCAACATAGCTCGTAAAATTGAGACGCTCATCAATCAACCATAAATTATGATCCTCATAAGAAACTGAATCCGTATCTCCTTTTCGACGAAAGATAATATCGTGAAGAACTCGCTCATATGAATAATTCCCATCATCTGACAGTCCGAGGTTTCGCTTGAACAGATCAAGAATAATTTTTCGAAACACAACATACTCGGCGAGTTTCTCCTTACTGGAATCAGATATGTCACTGACGATTTCTGCCAGATCATGATCTCTGGAGTCTAAATCAACATCTGACATTATTTTGTCTACGCGAGTTTTGAGCTCAGCCTCTCTTCGAAAAGTACTTACTCTAAGATGACCTTCCATTTGCTCTTCAGTAGGTCTGTAGGGTAACTTGGATAGATCTGTGTCGGCTAAAGTTCGTTTGTACCACGGAGCCTTATTGTCAACATAATCTTGAAAGGTTTTTCTTTTTTGATCTTCACGGGTCGTAATGTCGGAACCAAGTGCACTCTTGACAATATGGGCAACCTCTTCTTCAATTTGTAAACGTCCAATGGGGTACTCCAAATCACGATGTTTCTTGAATCTAAATCCTCCGCGTTCCACCGATACATTTTCATCTAGATAGTCACTACATACGTAGGCCTTGATGATGTATTTGCGAAGTTCTCCTTGGCCATTGTCTTCGTCAAAGGCATCTTGAAATTCTGGAACATGGTCCGATAGCTGGGTGCGTAATACTTCCCGCTTGTGAGCAACAAGGCTAATACGATTTGTCCAATTTCTTGGAGTATAGAGCTTAAAGATGTGAACTGAAAAGTCACATTGTTTTTGATCACCTGTGTTCGTAGGTAATGAAAATGTAGAAATTTTAGGTTCTATTCTCTCCAAGAAATTCCCTATTTGATTATCCAAAAAATCATTCAAACAAATGGGTTCTTGATGATCCTGAGTCACACTTGAATCCTCACAAAGGATAATTTTGGGGAATCTTTCCTGATTAGAGAGGAAAAACGGGAGGATGCGCTGAACCAGAACCTTTGCTATGGTATCAAGCTTTTTGTCGGGGAAGGGACCAGTACGAAGATGACGGATTGAGACGGTTGTTCCTGTTTTCTTTATCTCGCTTACGTCATGTTCAAGATTGTGTATAATTTCGTGATCCTCTCCCATAGAAAATTTTTGAAAGAAAAACTGATGTTCCCTTTCATATACACTATGGACGGAGAGATTTTTAAAGTGTTTTAGGCACACAAAGCGCCCAAATCCTTTGCCTCCCTGCTGTATCTTTAAATCCGTATAGAGGGTGTCAAATGATTGAAGATGCTCCTGATTAAATCCAATGCCATTATCCTCAACTTCAAACCCGACCACATCCGGTAGAGCTTGGTCAATTTTGATTTGATCGCTACGCAATACACGAATAGTAACACATCCGTTTTGTTGACCTGCTTCTTCAATGGACTCAACGGCGTTGACAGCCAACTCAACAAGTGGAGAGTAAGGTTCAGTTTTGCCTACAATATTCTGAACGGCACATCCGATATTAATTCTACTCATAGAGGGCAATCATGTACTTAAAGCTATGCTTAATGGTTACGCACTTCTCTCATATCTGATCGCAGAAAATAGCAAATGTCTCTATGAATCATAACCTACGATCATCGGGGATTTTCTATGTATTGCTACTCTACTGGGCGATCATGAAAGGGATACTTGCCATCGTTGTTTCCCAGACCATCACGAGAATTCCTCCCTGATCCGTGACATTAATAAATCCAATCGTGAATTGATCTAAACTGATGTCCAATTCAGAAACCGTCATAGGGGCCCGAACAACATCCTTATCATCTGTGTACCCATAGGCTCCCCAAAGTCCATCTCCTTCTTCTCTACCGGATTCTTTCGCTTCGTGAGAGGATAGAATAAACGTCCAACCATCTTGGGCCAGTTCAACGAAGATGCTGTATTCTCCTGCAACAACATTAACACCTCCTATCATGAGGTCCGTCTCAGTGTGGAATCGTGTAGACTTGTTCGCACCAGCACGCCAGACAGGAGCGGGGCCTGTAACCATTTGACCATATTCATCTCCAGATCCAAAAATCTCTGTGCGACCACGCAGGATTGGACGACTATAATCAACAATAATCCAATCTTCACCAATCTGGGTAGAGGCTTCTCCACGGGGAGATGATGGCCGCTGAGCATAGGCATGATCGGTCAGCAGAAGCAAGAAAGCAAGTATAAAAGTGTATGAAATAAAACGATGCATGAAAAGAAAGGAAAGGTGAAAACCTGTAAACGAAGGCTTTGATCTCTGGTTTCTTTTGAGTAGTGATATAATCCTGACTCCAAACTCATCTTTGTAATACGAGAACGTAATTCCATGTGAATAGATACTCCCCCAATTGACTCTATGAGATGTTAGCATTGTTTCGTTTTCAATGACGCATCTCTTCATCTTAATTCCACACTCTTGAAGCATCAAACAGATCCATCACAGAACATCGTTCTGAGTGTGGATTTCACATGTGGTGGGTAGGATTTATTCGTAGTTTTGAAAATCCCCACATTTAGTTGTTGGTTGATGTATATTAAGAAGAATTTCAATAAGGTTATTACATTCATTTTATCCGTACTCTTCAAATGATTAATAAGAATCGTCTCTTTTATGGCAGTTGTCTGGCCCTACTCACGACAGCATTTGCATTCACAGTAATCGCTGGAATCGCCTTCTCGGTGAAAACCGAGTTTGTTCTCACTAACGCCCAGTTGGGAGTCTTTACTGGAGTTTTCTTCATCGGATTCACCATCAGCCAAGCCATCTTCTCCCCCCTCTGCGATATCATTGGAATGCGATGGATCGTGCGAGGAGCATTTGTGACCCATGTGGCTGGTGCCATTTTGATCATGACGTCTCAGGGATATGCTGTGGCTGTGGCAGGCTCACTTTGTGCTGGACTTGGTGCAGGTCTGGTGGAAGCAGGTTGTAATCCTCTCGTTGCAGCCCTGTATCCTGACAACAAGACATCCAAACTGAATCATTTCCATATGTGGTTTCCGTATGGAAACCTGATTGCTGCTATTCTGCTAACCTTGGTCTTTGCTCAACTTGGAGCTGGATGGCGATCCCAACTTTTACTGGTGTTGGTTCCAGCTCTAGGATATGGCGTGATGATGTTCAGTGCACCCTTCCCTCAAACGGAAGGAGTCTCAGCAGGTGTATCCGTTGGACAGTCGTTCAAGGCTCTGTTTGCCCCAATTATGATCATCATGCTACCCATGATGCTACTGACTGCTTCCATGGAGCTCCCACCTTCAAGTTGGGTTCCTTCGGTCCTTAAGGCGGGTGGAATCAATGGTCTCTTGGTCTTCGGTTTCGTGTTTGGTATTATGGGTACACTGCGTCTACTTGCAGGCCCAGTCGTTCGAGTCCTCACCCCTACTGGAATCCTGTTTACGGGTGCAATCTTAGCAACCCTTGGACTTTACCTATTCAGCATGGCTGAAACGACACTCATGGCATTTTTGACTGCTGCCATTTGGGCCGCAGGGATTGCATATTTCTGGCCAACCATGCTGGGATACGTGTCCGAGCGAAATCCCAAGAGCGGTGCATTAGGATTGGGCGTAATGGGAGCCGTCGGGATGCTTGCCGCCTTTTTTGTCACTCCGTGGCTTGGAGGTGTTGCTGATGATAAGGGGCATGATGTTCTCAGTACTGGTGTAGTGGTTGAAATATTTCAAGAAGTAACGACCACATTTCCATCCATTGCTGAGGATGCTGGATCTCAGGCAGAAGATATCATGGCAGTAAATACGACCACGCAAGATGTCCTCAACGAATATTCACAAAGCGGAGAGCTACCACGAGGTGCCACCATGCAAGCACTCAGAGCCGTGAGTGGATCTGGAGTTGATGCTGATGTGGTGGGCCGTGCTCAGGAGCAGTTAAATCCCGCTGACAATGAAGGAGGACGACTTTCTTTCCGCACGCTCGCCCCCTTTGGATTCATCCTGATCTTGGTCTTTGGAATTCTACTGATTCGTGACTTACGAGCTGGCGGGTATCGGGCTGAAAAAATTGGCAGTGAATAAACGTACTCTCCTGCAAAATCATGTGCCCTTTACGGAATCATTGCATCCCGGAGAACCTCTGCGGGATGCAGTGCATTCTTGATTTCATAGTGTGCCAGTTGGTGACGGCAGCTCGTCCCCGGAGCAACAATGATCGTGTCCTTATCTGCTTTACGCATTTCAGGGATTAATCTGCGTTCAGCCATCTTTCGGGAAACATCGTAGTGTTCTTTCTCGTATCCAAAAGAACCTGCCATTCCACAGCAACTGCTATCCACCTCGTGCACTTGATAGTTTTCAGGTAGAGAGAGGACTTTATGCGTAGATTCAGTCCCTACAAGCGCACGCTGATGGCAATGCCCGTGTAGAAGAACATCTCTTGATGAGGATGTAAAGGTCATCTTAAGCCGCCCCTCTTCGGCAAGATTGGCGATGAATTCTTCAAAGAGAACTGCACGCTCAGCAACGATCTTCGCTTCTTCGCTCTTGGGTAACAAATAAAGATATTCGTCTCGTAAAGACAGTAGACAGCTCGGCTCCAGTCCAATGATCGGCAAGCCCTGTTGGGCATAGGGGAACAGTTGTTCAACAGTCTTAGTTGCCGCATCTCGTGCTTTTTTGACCAACCCCTTTGAAATCATTGGCCGACCACAACAACCATGTCTTGACGGAATCACCTCAAACCCTGCGGCTTCCAACACTTCAACAGCAGCGATTGCAATATGGGGATCGTTAAAGGTATTAAAGGTATCATGAAACAGAACTACCTGAGGCCTCTTTTGCCCATTTCTATGGTGCTGTTTGATCCATTTGGTAAATGGAGTCCTTGCGAAGGACGGCATTTTACGCTCCATCGTAATTCCGACGACACGGTCAAGTAGGAATCGCACAGGCATACTCTGCAAGATCCCATTCGCCATTGGAGCCAAAGAGCCACTGGCCATGCGGCTCACCTTGGCTATATCACCAAACATTCGGGTGCGCAACGGAAGGGCATGCTGATGATAGTACTGGGCTAAAAATTCAAACTTGATTTTTGCCATATCCACCGAGGAAGGACACTCAGACTTACAGGCTTTGCATTCAATACACAGATCCATGACCTCATACATACGCTTACTGGTCAATTCCTCTGCAGGCAAACGACCCGAAAGTGCTGCTCTCAGAGCGTTGGCACGGCCGCGCGTTGAGTGTTCTTCCTCATTGGTTGCCATGAAGCTGGGACACATGACACCCGTCGTTTTTTTACGACAGATTCCAGCCCCATTACACATTTCAATCGCCCGATCAAATCCATGCTCTGCGCTGAAGTCAAGGTTTAAGTCCAGAGGGATCACCTTGTAGTCTGCACCATATCGTAGATTCTCCGTTCCTGAGGGTGCATCCACCACAACGCCAGGATTGAGTAGTCTATTGGGATCCCATACCTGCTTCACACTCTGATAGAGGCGATACAACTCAGGTCCGAAAAATCGTTCATTCATCCAACTCCTCGCCCGCCCATCGCCATGTTCACTCGACAGTGCACCCCCATAACCATGCAGTAAGTCGATCGCAAAATCAAGAATTTCAGGGATCTTAGCAATTTCTGAAGCCTTTTTTGTATTGACGATCGGCCGAATATGAACACATCCCGCGCTTGCGTGAGCATAATATGCGACATTCGTGTCTCTTTCCCCACAGAACCGCCCAATCTTGTCCACATACTCTGCGAGATGCTCTGTTGGGACAGCAGCATCCTCAATAAAGGGAATGGGTTTATGATCACCTTTGAGGCTCATCAAAAGTCCGAGTCCGGCCTTACGGACTTCCCAAACATTTTTTTGCCTCGTAGCATCCAAGACAGGTGTAACGCAATCTCTGAATCCCTGCCCAGCAAGAATCTTGGCAAGATCATCTATTTTTGACAGCAGTTCGGTTTCTGACTCTCCATAAAATTCAGTGATCAGAATACAATCAGGATCTCCGTCAATAAATGTTTGAAGAAGTCGGGCATATTCGGGGACATCCCTGCACAAGCGGAGTCCTAAATTATCCATCAATTCAATCGCACTTGGATGTGCCTCAAGAATGGCGGGGATCTGTCGGAGGGCTTCTACGGTGGATTCAAAATCCAGAATGGCTAGCCCACGAGCGATCGGAATGGGAACGAGGTTCAATGTTACATCTTGGATGACCGCCAGAGTGCCTTCAGATCCACATACCAGTTTAGACAAATTAAATCTGGGATCCTGTGGAACCCTGAACGACGGGCCATTTCCTACCAATCGATCAAGATTATATCCACCACAGCGTCGCCAGTGACGGGGAGTTTCTTCAATGATTGTGTTTCGGTTATTGGAGGGCTGTGTCAGGTCCATCATCTCTTGATAGATTCTACCCTCCAATCCAGACCGTTGTGATCGTTGAGGCAAATCATCTCGCTCTACTGGACCGAGATGCACCTGAGATCCATCACTTAGAACAACATTCATGCTAAGCACATGATCGGCCGTCATTCCATAACAGATTGAATGGCTTCCCGTTGAATTATTGCTGACGACTCCACCCAGTGCAGCTCGGTTACTGCTTGCGGGATCGGGTCCGAATTGGTATCCCGTTGGGATGAGCTGGTGATTCAGCTGATCCAGTACCAGCCCAGGCTCGGCACGGACCCAGTTCTCCGCCTCATTGACTTCCAGAATTCGATGAAGGTGCCGAGTAAAATCCATCACGACCGCTTCCGAAACAGCCTGCCCCGCAAGACTACTACCTCCGGTACGGGGGAGAATGGGAACACCATAGGTTGAAGCAATGGCTACAGCCGCATGGACATCATCTCTGGAAGCGGGAAAGAAAACACCATAGGGCTTGACCTGATAGATACTGGCATCTGTACTGTATAGGACTCGGCTATAATCGTCCGTACGCACCTCACCCTGACACTCTCTCTCAAGTGCACGAACATAATCCGTCAGAGCCAACTCTCGTTGGGGCATTAACCGTCGTTACCGGTGTAGATGATCCTCCAAATGCGCCCGTTCACGGAATCAGAAATATACATGGAACCGTCAGGGCCCATTGCTAAACCCGTAGGTCTAGCTCTTGCTTCACTGGAGGTGGAAATAGAATTTGAACCCACAAAGCCACCTGCAAATATCTCTGGCTCTCCAGTGACTTCGGTATTTTCCATGGGAAGGAATGTAACCTGAAACCCATCCTGATTAGGAGAGCGATTCCAACTACCATGAAAGGCAATAAATGCCCCTCCCCTGTATTTCTCAGGGAATTGCGTTCCAGTGTAGAACATTAAATCATTGGGAGCCCAGTGTGCTGGGAAACCATAAATAGGCATGGAAGCCTCCGAACATCGTCCAACGATGTCCCCATTGCCTCCATACTCGGGGCTCAATTTTTTAGCACCTTTGACCGGATCATAATAACAGTAGGGCCACCCATAATCGCCCCCCTCGCGAATCAAGAAAAATTCCTCAGCGGGTAATTCATTGTTGAGATGCTCTTCAAAACGGTCTGGCCACAAACGGTGGAGATCATCCCTTCCATGCTGTACCACAAAAAGATGCCCCTGATGCCATGCATTGGCAACTCCATGGCGAATTCCAGTTGCATATCTGGTCCCTTCTTCGTGGATATTCTGCTCTAAAATACTTGGCGTTACCCGCCATATGCCCCCAAAATAATCCAACTGCGGACACGGATCAACCCCAGGGGACTCAGGGGTACGGCGCATCTCTTGACATGCATTTGAAGGGCCTCCAATATTAACGTAGAGATTCCCTGCTTCATCAAATTCAAAGGGTTTAGCAGCATGACTATTTTGCTCTAAAAAGCCAGAAACGGCAACTTCAGGTGCACTGGCAGGAATGAATTCGGATTCATCAAGTGGATACCGAATGATCTGATCATCTGCCCCAAAGTAGATCCACCCATCTCGTAATCCAATGGCTGTCCCTCCAATCTCCCCGAAGTATTCTATCAAGTCAGCGGTTCCATCCCCGTCGTGATCGCGTAAAGCAGCGACCCCGCCATGTCCAATAGGCTCACGAAGGGCAACGTAAACGTCGCCATTATCGCGTACTGTAAGATGCCTTCCCCGTCCTAGAGAATCAGCCACTACAATGACACAAAACCCATCAGGAACGCTCAGTCCATCATGATCTGGAGCACACGCGAATTGGGGGGGCAGCTCAGTAGCACAGGCACCCACAAGAAACAAACATAGAATGAAGAGTTGTTTCATTCTGCTGTCTCATCGTTCGGATTGTGAAAGAGTGTTGGCATTTCACCAGCAATTTTTCGGTTAAAATGTTTGTAGGCACGCTTGGTTGCAACGCGCCCGCGGGCCGTACGTTGCATGTATCCTTCTTGAATCAGATAGGGTTCATACACTTCCTCAATGGTTCCAGCTTCTTCACCCACGGAAACGGACAATGTAGAAAGTCCTGCGGGGCCTCCATTGAATTTATCAATCAGACTCAAAAGAATTCGGGTATCCATTTCGTCTAACCCTTCAGCATCTACATCCAAGGCGGTCAGGGCCCTGTCTGCTGTTTCAAGACTGATACTTCCGTCCCCTTCCACCTGTGCAAAATCACGTGCACGGCGTAGCAAACGATTTGCTATGCGTGGGGTTCCTCTGCTACGCCGAGCAATTTCCATGGCTCCCCGCTCTTCAATGGGAACCTGGAGAATCTCAGCCGATCGCTGAAGGATGGACTGAAGCAGGGCTGCACTGTAATAGTCGTACCGAAAGTCAATACCAAACCTGCTTCGCAGTGGAGCCGTCAACAAGCCTTTTCGGGTCGTGGCACCAACCATAGTAAATCTTGGTAGCGGAATTTTCACGCTTCGGGCATTTGGACCGCTATCGATCAGAATATCTATATAATAATCCTCCATTGCGGAGTACAAGTATTCTTCTACTAGCGGGGAGAGTCGATGCATTTCATCGATGAACAAAACATCGCCTTTCTTTAATTTGGTAAGAATTCCAGCAAGGTCAGCAGGTTTATCCAGAACGGGGCCAGAAGATGTGGTAATTTTAGCACCCATTTCCTCGGCTATAATATGTCCAAGGGTCGTGTTGTGGTTGAAGAATCCATTGCCTATGAATGAATGCGACTCTGGGATCACAAAGTCAAAGGTTTCCGCAAAGGAGGGTTCTACCTGATTGACCCGACTCCATTTAAAGTGTCCATCCGCCTTAGGCCGATGAAAATCGACATTCTCAAGTGCATCAACCTCAGTGGATGTGAGGCTTAGCCCTCGCATGCAACCGGGTATAGTAGGATCAGCGTTTGCATTTCCCATCAGGATATGATCACCGCCTTTAATGGAATCAAGGTATCGCCATCCAACCATGCCATTGGTTTCAGCAAGGATCGGATGTTTAGGGGTCCCCTCAATGGAACGACCACAGTCCGAATGAATACGAATCGTCGGTCCATAGCCACTTGCATAGACATGGGATGTCTCTTCTGGTCCGCGAGTGCCAATAACGGTCACTGCTAATTCTCTATACTCACCAGCCCTTAAGTTGGCAGGGATCAGGTTCTCCATGGGTACAGATCCATCTGAAGTCTGAATGATCGTATCTGGTGTGACACATTTCCCGAGCCCTGGCGGCCCAGACAACAGGACATGGTCCAGTGCTTCATCCCGTTCAAGAGCTGCCTGAATAAAGATTCTTAGGTTACTTTTGATTTTATCCTGCCCAATAAAATCCTTCAATTTTCGAGGACGGAGCCGTCGCTCAAAGTCTTTATCCTGCATCTCAGGAGCGGTCGTTTCTTGACGCTGAGTCATCAAAATCGATTTAAAGTCATATACATGGGTTACATCACGCTTCGGACTTGCAAACCCTTAACCCATCTCATACGTTTCAAGTCTAACAGCAATAAATTAAGGCTAACCTCTGAATTATGCTGAATTTGAATCAGGAATTGAGATTACAGCAGAAGCTGTCTCCTCAGCAGATCCAGTATATCCAATTATTGCAGCTACCTACTCTTGTATTGGAGCAACGTATTCAACAAGAGCTAGAAAAAAACCCCCTTTTGGAAGACGCAGGAGAGGGTTCGGAATCTGACATGGATGATCATTCATCTGATGGTGATCACGACGATGAATTTAGTCTGGAGGATTTATTGCCCGATATTGACGATGTGTATGGATACAAAGCTCAAGTGGACAATCACCAACAAGATCGTGAAATACCGATTACCTCCGCAGAATCTATGGTTGACCACCTACGAAGTCAGAAAGGATTCCTGCGCTTTAACCGTCGTGATACATTGATTGCCGAGCAAATTATTGGCTCAATTGATGAAGATGGGTATCTACGAAGAGAAATTGCCTCTATCGTTGATGATATTGCATTCAATTATCGGGAGGAATTAACCGAAGAAGATGTACTCAATGTCCTTTATCACATCCAGAGACTGGACCCTCCTGGAATTGCGGCACGAAGTGTACAGGAATGCTTGTTGATCCAGCTAGACTTGCTCCCCGAAGAGACTTCCGGTCTTGAAGCAGCCAAAGAAGTACTTACACGACAGTTTACGGCTTTCTCAAAAAGACAGTACAATCGTATCAAGGACCGTCTAGACATGGATGACTCTATGCTTAAATCAGCGATTGACTTGATCCAATCATGTAATCCAAAGCCTGGTGAGGGAGCCTTTAACGTACAGGAAGACTATGTAACGCCCGATTTTCTTGTACGAAAATCTGATGATTCGTTCATGGTTCAGTTAAATTCTGGAAATTTTCCTACACTGACGGTCTCAAAATCTTACCGTGAAATGATTCAGCAGCTGTCATCAAAGAATAAGCCAACTTCAAATCAGGGATCTGATGCGAAGACGCGGCAATTCCTCCGCAGTAAACTTGAGTCCGCACAGTGGTTTATTGACGCTGTACAGCAACGACGTCATACTATGCTCATGGTGATGCGAGAGATTGTCTTTTTCCAAGAAGAGTTTTTCACTCATGGCGAAGGACATCTGAAACCACTGATCCTCAAGGATATTGCCGCACGGATTGAAATGGATATTTCTACGGTGAGCAGGGTCGTGAGTGGAAAATATGTTCAGTGTGATTATGGCGTGTACGAACTAAAACACTTTTTTTCAGAAGGCGTGGCAACCGATGCCGGAGTGGATGTTTCCAACAAACATGTCAAATCCATCATAGCGGGGATGATAGAGCAGGAGGATAAGACGAATCCCTTGACCGATCATGCCATCACCGCCACTCTAAGAGAGCAGGGATACCATGTAGCACGGCGTACGGTTTCCAAGTACCGAATGCAGTTAGGACTTCCCGTCTCTCGTCTTCGTAGAGAGATTGTATTGGAAGATGACTCAATTTGAGAAACATCCAAGAATTGTCATATGTTTGAGAAAAGAAGCTATTTTGCAAACTTCTACCAAAACATTAATGGCCCGCAATATTCAGAGATTAATCAAGAGTGCTCAAGGTGGCGACCCAATCGCTCAATATGAATTAGCTGCATGTTACCATAGTGGTCGTCGTGGGGTAGAAAAAGATTCTGAAAAAGCACTTTACTATTTGAAGGGGCGGCAGATAACGGATTTAAACCCGCAGAAAATGCTCAGGAGGATATTAATCTAAAAATGAATCACATTTGAAAAGATAATATTTCGCTAATTTCCCATATTAATACGTAGATTACTTCTATCTACCTTAGACAAATGCTATATTTTAACCCCGATGGGACTGTATCTGAAATTAGTGATAATGACGCTTTACCTCTGGAATACAAGCGAAATAATCGGCATCATGTTCGGCAAGCCAAAGTCAGTGACTTCGTCGGTGAAACTGCACTTAAGCACTTCCTCAGCCCCGATAGTTTCCATCTCCAGAAACATGAAATTCACATTGTCAAAGGACAATTGGGTGCGATAAACCATGATATTGCTGATTGGGAAGTGAAACCTGCCCCATAACAGGTTTGATCTCAAATCTAATTGACACAACGTTTTTGATTAGAAATCTTGCTAAGACTCTAAGACACCTACATATATTTTGATCGATTTCCATCAATTATCAAACGCGACTGCAATCAACCTTTTACCACCCTGTTTACTGTCCATCCAGTCCCCTCCACATTATCTTGATCAGTTTGGAAAAGCATCTACCAAATGATTTTTGCGGCATCAGATCATTACGGGAATTGCGTGTCATGATCGTTTAATGTGTAATGTTGATGAAGAATGCAACTTTGGCTTGATTTTTGCCGTATTGCATAGTGAAGGTAGCATTCTTTTATCTATCAACCATTTTCTGATTCAAAAATGAACCGTTCAAATCCATTAGGACGACTTTTTGCTCGTTACCTAGACGGCCAGATTGATGAGTCCGTCTGGACACGTTTCCTGTCTACTCTGGAAACCTACGAATCAAATCCTTCAGAGCGATCTGCGATGATTTCTTTCTTTGATGATCTCCTTGGAGGATCAAGCATGAAAAACTCTTGCCAGCTCAATCGTTTGCTTTCCGAGGCGATCTAAAGTGTACACCTTGCACTCGCAATCTCTTCTCTTCCAATCATATAGTTGTTGTAAGCGAACTCTGTCTTATATTTGACCAGAGTCTGCTTTTGGTTAAGATTCTGTGGCAGGAGACTTACATTATCCTATGTGAGTTGTCTGTTGTTCTATTCTAATGAGTGACATAGTTCCATCAAATGAAACGATTTGAAGATCTTTTTGAGGAATTGAAGGATAAGGTAAAGCAACAGGATCCATCTTCTTCTACCGTTCGTGCAGTTCATGAAGGGACGCACGAGATCGGGAAAAAAATTCTTGAGGAAGCTGGTGAAGTATGGATGGCGGCCAATCACGAGTCTCCAGAAAGGACTGCGGAAGAAATATCTCAACTTATCTACCATATTCAGGTAATGATGTTGGCCTGCGACCTTTCACTTGAAGATGTCTATAGCCATCTGTAAACGATTGGAGTCATAATGCTGCAAATTGCTCTTCCCAACAAGGGAGCACTTGCTGATGATGCCGTAAAACTCATCCATGCGGCTGGCTATTCATGTCAAAGATCTGGACGAGAGTTACGAGTACGAGATACCGGAAATCAGATCCTATTCTATTTCCTGCGACCTCGGGATATTGCTACTTATGTCAGTAATGGTACGCTTGACTTAGGGGTCATTGGTCGGGATTTTCTTTTGGAGCAGCAGTCTGGGCTTCATGAAATCCTTTCTTTAGGCTTCGGTGGGGCAAAGTTATGTTATGCTGGACCTAATAGTGCCCATCTTGACTTAGAAGACCTTGAGGGTTTACGGATTGCCACATCGTTCACGCATCTGGTCAGCAAAGATCTAGCTCGCAAACAGACGCAGGCAGACATTGTACCCCTTGACGGGGCGGTGGAAGTTTCTATCCAGCTGGGGGTTGCAGATATTATTGCCGACTTGGTTCAAAGTGGACGTACCCTGGAAGATGCTGGATTGTGTATCATCGGCGAACCGATTTTGAAAACGGAGGCCGTTCTGGCTGGTCATGAAGAAATCATTAAAACCAAGCCAACCGCACAGCTGTTCGTTCGGCGAATCCAAGGTATCCTCCTCGCTAGAACCTATGTGATGATCGAATATGGCTGTCCCAGATCCGCCCTCCAACAAGCTTGTGAGATCACTCCAGGTATCGAATCTCCTACCATAGCCCCTCTGAGCAAGCCAGATTGGGTTGCCGTGAAAGCACTGGCCAAGCGTGAGGAAACCAACCGAATTATGGATGAACTTGAAAGCATTGGGGCCACTAGCATTGTGATTACTGAAATTCGAACCTGCAGAATCTAAGATTGTGTTGCGTCAATTATTCAATCCGTTGATGTTCGCTCTGATAGCGGGGATATCCCTATCCTGCAATACGTCAGTCACGCTTCAAGAAAATCTTGAAGCCATTATTAGTGAATATCCTGATGCTACGGTTGCAGTATCTGTACGAGATCAGAGCAGTAATACATCTCTGGATATCTTGCCTGATCGTTCCTTCCATGCAGCTAGTACCATGAAAGTACCTGTACAAATTGAGGTTTGGCGTAGGATCCAATCCGGATCCATTTCATTGGATTCTACTCTTGAAGTCAAAAATTCTTTTCGTTCTATTGTAGATGGGAGCATCTATCAAATTGAAGACGACTCTGATGATGCAATTTATCAGCGATTAGGACAACAAATGACGATCACAGAATTAGTTTACCAAATGATTACGGTATCGTCCAATCTTGCAACGAATCTGTTAATCGATTTTTTGGGGGCAGAATCTATTCAGGCTACCGTTGATTCGTTGGGAGCATCTGGCATGCGTGTGCTCAGGGGTGTAGAAGACATCAAAGCATTTAATCAAGGACTGAGTAACTCTACTACCGCAAGTGCACTGGCAACACTCATGGAAGCCATCAGTCATGGGGAAGCTATTGGTTCACTCGCTGATCAGACTATGGTTGATGTGCTTAAAGATCAGCAATTCAATGAAATGATTCCCGCTGGACTACCGTCCGATGTGATCGTTGCTCATAAAACTGGTCAAATCACTCAGATTCATCACGATGCAGCTATCATCTATCCACCAAACTCTCCCCCATACGTGCTGGTAGTTCTCATTGAAGGGTTAGACGACGATACTCAATCAGCAATACTGGGTGCGAAAATCACTCATGCCGTGCATTCAGCATTGAGGGGGCGATCTTAGGACAATTCAATGCGTCTTTTCCCAGGATGCATTTTAGTCAGTTCTGGATTTAACAGTTAGCCAATGGTACGCTTATTGATGCCTCATATCAAAAATGATCTAACTCTCCTTGAGTGCTCCAATATGACTCAACTCAATCTACCCATAAAAGTTTTTCATCTAGCGTTGGAAGATGAGTGGTCTTTACCATTAAACAGATACTTTGCAATCAAAAAGTAGGGACCTAAAACATTTATCGTAGTTGACCCCAGTAAGAAATTAAGCACCCCAGTCTCTAATTCAAAACCCCACAGACGAAAACCGTGAGCAACGATAATAAGAGCAACGAAAAATAGCCAAGCCGTTGATATGGATACAAATGCAAAAGCATACTTGAATCGGTTCTTGTTTTTTTGTTCCTCTTGATAGTAATCTGAGCTTCTAACTTTTGAGTAGTATTAGCCGTCTCAATTAAATCTATGATGTTTTTTGACACCGTATCATCAATCTCAAATGGACCTGAGGAACCCTGTTGTTCATCGGGCTTGTCAAACCAATCATGGCTAGACTGAAAAGATTTATGATTTTCCATTACTTCCAGTTTCAAATCTTCGTGCTCTTTCATCATACCTGAACTTAACCCTATTTTTTCCTGAAAACAGGGTTTTTTTGTTAAAAACGT
>JAPOUL010000067.1 GCA_026708685.1 Bacteroidota bacterium | reverse complement strand
TTAAAGCGATCAAAGTTCGTGCACGAGGATTCCGAAATCAAGAGCGGTTTGCGAATGCAATTTACTTCCATCTCGGTGGTCTGGATTTATATCCAGTAGGCTATCAGAATCGGTAAACCCACCGAAAAAGTGGAAGAACCGTTAAATAAAACCTCGGTAATCCACGATAGGACAATTTACAAAATTTGGGGTAAATACGCCCATCAGTAATCAGAAGACGATTATAATATTGACCGATCAACCCACTTTTCACTTTTTCCTCAAAATTGCTTTGATGAGCTGATCACCACAAAAGATGATTCTTACAGGCTCCTCCTGATCCCGAAATGAAACTTGCTGACGAATTTCTTTCCTCTTGTTCTTAGGAAAATTACCTAGCACGCCAATCGGTCTGAATCGACACTGTAAATCACGGGGAACACGATACTCCAACTCTTTTGCACCAGCCTGAAGTTGCTCAACTATTTTTCCTCTCCAAGTAGATTTAAACTCAAGTGACGCAACGCAGGGCATTTCTCCAACATTGTCAATGTATACAAGAAAATCACATTTTTTATCGTTTGGTCCCAACGGCGATCCACGAAGATCAAGGTCAATAAATAAGTACGGCTTAGAGATTCCACGCAAAGATAAAACGCAATCAGACCGTTCAGGTTTATCGACTATACATGTTTTTCGATATTCACTTCGAATTTTTTCGATCAGGCTCATTCACTCAATTTTACTTACAACTTCGGCCCAACGGTTGTGCTGATCAACTGCCACACGGTCAAAACCAGATGGATATAAGCCCGAATTATCTATTTTCAGTTCTTCGACAATCACGCCGTCAGAATCTTCTTGATGTTTGAATAACCAAGCACCAACCTCCTGAGGAAAAAGGCAATCAGTAGCATTTCCAGCAGTGATCTGTTCAGACGCTTTTTTGTGGGATCTCTGTACTATGGTAGCTATTTCATCCAAGACCCACTCGCTATGCGTCGTAACAACTACTTGTACCCCAGAACGCACAACATCAGCCAAGCGACGGATGACTTCAATCTGCATCTCGGGATGTAGATGGGACTCTGGTTCTTCAATAATCAAAATATCACCTGATTTAAGAATATGTCTGAGATATAGAACGATTGGTGCCAGTTCGGATACCATAGAAGAGGACCGCATGAGGGGCAATGTTAAATCCCAACCATTAGGTTTGTAAAAATAATATGGATAGTTTACGCTGGAAGCGTCAAGGTTTACCCCTCCTCGCAGAACTGTTTCTTCAACTGAGCATGCCAATGAGTCAAATTTCTGGTTGATCTCCGATTGTGGTTTGCTTGCCATTTGTATGAGTTGCTCTAGGAAATCTGAGAGAACACCCGACAGGATGGGTACACCATGAGCAGGACGTAGTCCAGCTGATGTTGCATTCTGAATGAGTGCACTAACAACAACCTGATGGCTATGCATGACACCCGTCCGATCGGCAGGTAAATAGTAAGCATTCCGTCTCAGCAAATGATTTAGAGTATTGCGAGTCAGTTTAGCGAACATCTCCAATAGCCAATTAGCATTGTGCATATCGCGTTTGGTGCCTGAATCTAGATCATTGAAAATTCTCTGACTGATCATAATCAGTTCCCGTGATTGATTCAAGTCGGGAAATGGTAAACTTGAACCCTCTAACTTACAGCTTACATTGAACTTCTCGTGACTCATGTCTAAGTGATATTGCAGATCACACCCTTTATCCCGTTGATGAAGATCTACAACGACTTCAGCTTCGCTAACATACGGACGTCTTATTAATTCACCAATGGTTTTGATTCCATAGCATCGAAGAATCTCTCTTTCAATAGGATCTACCATATCCTTAGCATCTTCAATGATTGAACGAATCACTTTTTCAACTGGCTCCGGTAACTCAGGTATATGATCATTTTCACTAAATGCGGAAACCCATGAATCAAGGTTTTTTCTGAAGTCTGGGTGAAATACGATATCGTCAGAAACTCCAAAGGATTTGGTATTCCAAGGAAAAAAGTATGGAAATTCATCTACTCCATTAGAAAAATAACGATGCAAGGAATAGATGAGAGTAGCCAAGTAAGACTTCCCAGTATTACTCTGTCCTACAAAAACTGTAAGTGGCCGAAGTTGGATTTTGCCTTTGTGAATCGGTCCAAAATTTTTCACGCTCAAATTAAAGCCACGGCTCGGCAGATCGTGTAGGTATGATTTATCCATTATCACTGATATCTCAGTATATAATTATTTTCTAAGATGCTGATTAGCAAGGATGCATCAACGGCTTTTACAGTTTCGCATAGTTTTAGTTCTTGTGTGCCACGTAAATGGAGATTATTGGCCATCAGGTTTTGTTGATCAATTTGATAACGATATGCTATACTTTTTAAGTCGTTAAATAATGGATATTCTCTTCAATGATTTGTCTATTCACGAGCAATTCCATGATTTTCGTGAACTGTAAGAGCGTTTGGACAGCTCATAAAATGCGTTCCATAGCCAAAATTACGACATAGAAGTTAGATCTTCGTATTACATGTCCCGTTGTAAGCCCATGCCTGATACGGGGTTATCTGAAGCTATCAATAGAATTCCCGACATTAATCTTAAACGTACAATTTTAAGTTGGCTATACAAAGATGGTCCTTTTTGGGAAGATAAACAAGAACATCATAGTAATGATTGGCTTGAGTGCAAAGATGAAACAATTGTTACTGATTCAAGCGTGGGGGAGGCAGCATCTCGAATTCTTCATGGCAGAGATTGTGGGCTCATCTCCATAGCCCCATCAAACTGGACATATTCCCCTGTTCATGTTACATTTCGAACGACTGAACCCGAAAATTCTGCACTTCTATCGATCAAAAATTGGTGGATTCCTCATGAGCTGGAAAATGACTTGATAAAAACACGACCTGATCACCGTTCATGGCATGAATTGGCAGAGTCCTGTCAATCAAGTTCTGACTCCCTCATTTTCTTTAAGGATTCCTTTGATGCCCTCTTTAATGTACCTTTTTCCAAACCAGTATCCTCGAATATTGAAAAACTCCTCAATGTTTTAGACTCTTTGGTGAGGGCTCACGACTCAAAAGGTAATCGTACAAATAAGGGACACCAAATCTATAGGGATTTCTTCACTGGGGCCAGATCTAAGTTTTCAGATTCTTCTGATACCGAAAAGCATAAGTTTCGAAAGGAACTCACATTCAGTGATCGTCAACTCGGTATTCATGGACTATCATGTCCATGGCACGGTAAGGTCAACTACACAACACCTATTCGCATTCATTTCTCATGGCCTATTCAATCAGGACAAAATCTATATGTTGTTTATATCGGTCCAAACTCACCATGTGATATCGTCTTTGAGTACATCAGTGAGTGGTATAGTTTCAATTTCTTTGCATTTATCATGACACTTTTGCTTCTATTCCCATGGATTGGAATTCATTTTTGTATGGCTTCAGTTTTTAATGCTTCACCCACTAAAAAATGGAATAACTAATTCTATCATTCCTATTTGAGGATTTATCCAGTGCATAAAATTGATCCTTTTTGACTAGAATAGATCAGTTATGCCTCATCTATGTAGATGTAAATTTCCCAGAATAGTCACGATATTGAGTTTTATGATTATTTTCACCACATTGGAGCTTTTTTTCTGAAAGCCCAGTTTAACGCTCTAAGCCCATTCAAGTGGGGATTTCACGGAAAAAACGTACGGTTTTTATCCTGCACTCCATGGAATTGGTGACGTTCTTTTTTCAGAAACTTATTTCACCCATTTGGTGATCTCCTTCTGAGCTCAAACCACCGCCAAGGCTCCACTTAAAGCCTACCTTCAACCGTTCCATAGAGGTTTTAGAAGACACAGAAAATCACACGACCTCCGATATGGGATCGATTGTGATGTGCTTGATCCTTGACACGACGGGAATCATTTCTTTTCTGGTTTCTGGTCTGTATGATCCTCGGGATCAGAATCGGATCACGCATTCGTTGGCCCAGTTGCTGATCCAATGCATCCTGATGTTGGCTCAAGTCTGGGGCATACTCCAATCCAACCGCGTCATGGACGATCCAGCTCTGAAGGCATCCTATAGCCCCACTCATCAGCATGTGCCACCTTACGAGATTGACCGTCCATGTAGGGGGTATCTATGGGTAACTCCCACTCTGCTGGGCTGAATCTATCTCAGACCATACCCACTAGTAGTTCCCTCCGATTGAGAATCATCACTTCCGACCATAGCGGAGGCGTGCCATTGCACCCGTACCTGCTTCCTCATTGCGACAGTAGGATGCTGGCATGGAAGGCGATTTCCAGCGGCCCGCCGTCTGTAACTGCGGGAGTGTCGCACCACGGCGTGCAAGAGACTGCGCTGAACCAATCCGGAAGCTATGGGAGGAAGCTCCCCCAAACAGCCTTCCCTCCTCGTCTTCATAAAAGAGTTCAGGTAAATACTGTTTTGCATGTCGGACAATCAATCGTCGTACCGACTGGCGTGTTAAGGGCTTCGTCTGAATGGATCCCCCTCGACGAATACCGGTGAAAACATAGTCTTCTTTATCATCCGTGACTGCATTGCGTTGCATTTTATCCCATTTTTGAAGGCGATCCACTGTGGGCGGTCCAAGATAGAGTACGGCTCCATGTCCTTCCTGATCAGACTTGGAAACCGGAATCATGAGTCGCCCCGATCCATCATACTCCCAGTAAAGATGCCTCCATCGAACGGCAATCAACTCCGACACCCGAAGCATCCCGTCGCTCATGGTACTGATTAACGCGGCATCCCTTGCAGCTGCTTCAAGTGAACTCGGCGACGTCTCAGTCTCAATACTGCTGATCAACCGATCCGCATCCTTAAATCGAATCGGAGCAACCTGACCGCGCCCGCGTCCTCTCCCCTTACGGCGAATTCCTCCCATCACTCTTGATGTCATTGAACCCATTGGAGGTTGTTGGTCAGCTAAACGACATACACACCGAACGGTTGCAAGGACCATACTAATCGACGCTGGTGACAGCCCATTGGCATAGAGAGTTGCCAAATATTCAGCCAGTAGTTCGTCACTGATTGGACGGCCATTAAGCCATTTGGAAAGGCGCTCCCATTCTGCGTGATAGGCCTCCAGAGTGCGGGGTGCCAGAGACGCTTCCATGAGATGCAGGACTTCCTTCGAAATCTCCGTACCGTCACATTCGTCAGATGAGGGCGGCTTGGAAAGTATATGGTCAAACATGATGAAAACAACAAATTTCCTACAAAAATTGCCAATATAATAATAGAGTTCCATAAGTCCCACTTAGGGAACTCTAACTATAATTTCATCACAAATCGGGCGGAGGCCCAATCTCATGAAACACTTTACAAAACTTTTCGGGGCGGCATGTGTGGCGTTATTTGCCATGCTGTTCATAGCCTCGGAACCCATTGCACAATCCATTACCTATGTTGACCCGGTCAGCGGTGGTACGGACTTTGATGCATGTACATCTTCCGAGACAGAAGGAGATGACGGCTTTGATAGTCCTTGCACTCTAGCTACTGCATTAGGAGGCGGTGATGTAGACACGGTCTTAGTGCGCGTTCGAAGAGAAGGAGATAGTGTTACGCTTGCAGCACCAACCACTGCTTTGGGCGGTGTCATTGTATTTGGCGTGTACGTCCGCGGTAGCGGAGATGAAAAGAAAGGAACCATTCAGTTTACTGGTGATTTCCCAATTGGAGCGGCAGGTCAACTTGCGGTTCATTCTTTGGCAACAGTTCATGTTGAAGATGTAATTGCTGAAACCGATAGAAGTGGTAATGCTTCTCTCTCTCTGTTTCACGTTCAAAAAGCAGAGAACGAAAAGGACCCATCAACACGATTGAGAATTTCGGGAGATTTGACAACTGTATCGGCCAGGATTTCAGCACTTACTGTTTCGCAAAATCTTATGATCAAAGGAGAGGGAGAGAATCCCGTCCTTCAGATTGATTCATTAACTATCAATAATGGTGCCACTCTGACTGTAGGTACAGACGAAGATGCTATTGATCTACGCGTTCCCTTGCGAAAAAGTGCTAAAGATGATCCAGCAGGGATAATGACCGTCAATGGTATGATTGATGGCCCTGGAATTGTCTGGATCGCTCATCTCGTTGCCCAAAGGCAAGATGACGATTTCCACATGAGTAGTGATTATGCTCCTGATAGTAGAGGAGTCATTGATCACGAAGATTGCGTCCGAATCGCAGGTCGAGGGGAAATCAAAAATGAAATTCAAGCCATCGCAGCCGGTAATATCTGTGTTGAGATTGGAAAGATAGCGGATTTGACGGTTGCAGGAAGTGTCGTTGAAGGTACACAAGATGATGCTCCTGATGGTGGTGATTTTACAACAGATATCATTTTCAGAAATAGTGTTGAAATTGATGGAGATGTGATTCAGTGGAATGATGCCCGTGTTGTCTTTGAGAAAACCGCATCCATTACGGGTAATGTCATTCTGGAAGATGGAACATTGCCGACTACTCTTTTTCCAGCTCCTTTTGGGCTGGCATATACTGAAGATGGTGATGACGGTGCAGTTGCCGCTAGCATTCGTCATGGTGTGAAGCTCGCATCAGCCAAAGAGGATGATCCATTTGAATGCACCTATCTTTCTGGAGGAGGCGAGGTTCAAATTGTAGATGAACCTGCCGTGACCCTCGAGATTGATCCTAAAGATCCAGTGGAAGAAGGTGATGACGTGACATTAACCATTAAACTGAGTAAGGAGCATCCCGATGAGTTAGCTGTAAGCGGCACAATCAAGACATCAGGAACGGCAAAGAGCTCGGGTGATGATCAAGACTTTACAATCAGTGCAACCGATTTTACCATCGCGAGTGGTGACGATGAGGCGGAACTCACGATCAGCATAACAGACGATGAAACCGAGGAGAAAACTGCTGAGACGATCATTGTAGAGATTCTTGATGATGACGATAATTCTCTGATGAATGCACGTAAGGGAGCAACATCCTCCGTGACGATTTCCATCAAGGCTAGTGATGTTGAGGAGGATGACGACTCACGAAATTTCTTTGTGGACCGTGGAGCTTCGGATATGCAACTCTTCAAGAATCAGGATACTGCAACGGCTGGGAGGGGTTTTTACATTCCAGGCGTTCAGTTTCAAGATGCAGTTACGATTGAAGGAGATCTGGATGTCCGTTCCAATACCATCGCACATGAAGGATCCGAGGATAATCGAAATGACACAAGATGTGCCCCACGCGTGATTTTCGCGGCCAAATCTGCTGGTTCATCAAATTCTTCGATCATGTCCGAAATCAAAAGAGACTTGATCTTGGAGCAGAACAACCAAGCGGATAGGATTTTGCTGGATGCAGATAAATCTGGAATGATTGTATCCGCTCACAACCTCAGTGTTGGAACAGATATTTTCATTGATAACAATGCCGATGCTATTGAATTAAGTGAACCAGCAGCCTACAAGGCAGATGGGACATGTACTGGTTCGGATGGTGCATCACTCACCGCTGGAACGTACCTCATGTTTCCTAATGGTGAGAACCATATCATTAACGGTGACCTGACCATTGAAGCACTGGTGGTTCAGGATGACCTTGAGGTGGGTTCTGGTATACTGACCGTAGGTGCATTGCATATCGGTGAGAATGGTGAGATTGAAGCCAGTGGTGATGATGTTGTTGTGAACACAGGTTTAATTTTACAAGGTGGGGGTGTAGACGGATCAATTTCAGGGGATTTCCAGCACCTGACTTACGCCAGTTCTACGACGGATGTCGTTAGCAGGGATAATCTTGAGGTTTTGGAGGTTCATTTGGGTAATCGTCGGTTGCGACTTGAGGGTACTCGGACGAACGTCAATAACCTCGGGCTGTGCAGTGGAACCTTGATCTTAGGTGAAGTAGAGACCACAAAGGGTGGCAATACTGTCGCCGATACCACGCTGTATGTTACTGAAAAATTAGTAGTTCAGGCGGGTACATTTGAATTGGATTCCAGCAATCCCGGACAGGTCGGCACCGATAAAGACGGTCATATCTTACAGTACGTCACTTCTGGTGCCCATACGGCAGGTGTGGAGTGGTTTGCACCCCGTGATGTGGTGTTAAGCACGGGAGATAAAGCGAGTAATCCTACCCCTCGGGTAACCATCAGCGGATCCCGAATGATCTCTGGCAAGCTCCATATTATGAAGGGAGAGCTCCATAGTGAGGGAGACCTTACAATTGGAGCGTCCAGTACCATTGCGGATTCAAGTCGGTTCTTGAATATCCATGCGGGAGCGACCTTAGATGCAAAGGGTAACAATGTTGTGACACATGGACACGTGACCGTAAATGGATCATTGAAGAGCGACGGTGGAGATCTTCATGTGCTTGGTAACAATAAAGATGTTGGAACCACCGACATGGATGACCCTAAGATGGCTGGTGCTGTTGAAGATAGTACCGCGATTGCAATCGTTGGTGCAAGGGGGATGATTGACGTAGATACGCTTCAGTTAGGTCCAGAGTACACAGCGAAAGTGAATGATGCAAAAGATGCACATACGGGTGATGCCAGCAAGATGCCAGAGGTCAGATTGGAGATTGAAAAAGGCGGAAAGGTCATGGGGTTAATTCATGTACCTAAGGGAAGTAAGCGTACTCAGATTGAGAGTAAGGGTGATGCTGATCATTCGCTTGAGACGATTGTGTTTGATGGTACAAAGAATCCTCAGAGAAAATCCGGGACGAATGCAAATCATGATGGATCGCTCTATCTTGACTCTGCAAAAGATCTCACGGTGGACTCATTGTCTGCGATGCAGGGATCTGTAGAGTTCCGAGTATTAGGAAAATCGGTCATTAACAAAGCGGTTGCCACCAGCTCTGCGACGATCTGGTCACGGACTCCGACGCTAGAGTTCAAGAGTGATCTCACACTCAGCGGAACAGGAGGACTCAGCAATCAACATCACGAAGGTGAAAAAGCCATCATGATTCATGGTGATTTTATTCAGAATGATGGGACGAAGGCCGATAATGCTGGTGTTTGGCTGGATCAGGATGTCACGAAAACAGTGATGGGCAAATTCATGGTTGCGGCCAAGTCACACCGCTATGTGACACATGCAGAAACAGCATTGAAGTTGAATGGGGATGTTCACTTTGCTAGAAAGGCACTGAACGCACATATAGAGTTTGCAGGAAAGGAAAACCAGACGGTCAAATCCGTTGCAATGCTCGGAAATGTGACGCTCAACAATGCCAAGGGGATTACCCTTGATAGTACAGTGACGCAGTCAGGTGCGGCCACCTTGACGCTCACCCGTGGTGTGATTTCAGGAGAACACGACTGGGTGGTGACCAACCCAACGGTTGAAGCCGATTTGGTTGCAAGTGTACGGGCGATCGAAAACGGAACCATTCTGCGCTCCTCCCGCCAGTCGTATCTTGCCACATCGCTACAGCGAAGTGTGCAATCCGCCGGAGCCGACGAGAAAGCCGGGTATCTCTTCCCAGCTGGTGCGGAGAAAGATGGTAACGCTTACTATCGTCCGCTGATTCTGCGTTTGGGTTCCGACGAAGCTGCCATTGACTCAGCAACGGTATCCGTGGCTCCCGAAATGATTCCCAGTGGCGCAACGCCACAATGGCCAGCGGAGAACATTTTAGTTCCAGCCTCTGGAGAATCGTTGACGCTGGATGCGTATGCCGATATCTTCTGGCGCGTAGAAGTTGGAGATGGAACAAGTGATGAGCTCCTTGCCAGTCCAAGTATTCGTGTGCAGGCGCATGGAATCAACAATGTATTTGATGCAGATCGTCTGCGGATTGTACAGTGGGATTGTGACTGGACCAACGCACGTTTAGCTGGTCAATACAGCGATGGCGAAAATACAGATGATTCGTTTGCGTTCAATGGATTTATCGCTGGAAACCTGAACCTGACGCAGACTGGTATCGCACTCGGCAGTTGCTCTATACTTGGGATTGCCGCGAATGGGATTGAGAATCCAATTCATCTGTCCTCTGGATCCACGGTACAGCTTTCTCAGATACAGTTCATTCACAATGCAATTATTCCGTCTCCAATAGATCTATCTTTGGATGGAACGAGTATCGCCAGCGGCGTTACCTTCCAGCAAGCAACGGGATATTTGACCACAACAGCAGGGACTCATACGGTAACGTTTGCACCCGCTGGTGCACCTGAAGGTCAGTGGATCAATCATGAATTGTCTACGAAAGGTGATCAGGCCTATGCTGTGATTGCAAATGGTGCAGGAACAAATGTGAAAATCAAGACCCTTGAAACGCGTCTTTCCTCAGAGGTAGACAATAGTGTTGAGGCGATTATCGTTCATGGTGTTGCAGGTGCGGGAGCCGTCAATGTACGCTCATTCAGCCCAGGTAATCATGCTGGACGCACTTTATTGGCCAGTAACCTGGAGTTCAATGGTGCAACGCGTTATATCAGTTTTGCGCCTACCTTCCACAACATAGAACTCATCAGTGCAGCGAGTAAGGAAGTGATCAATGTGTATTCATTGGATCTCAATGGCTATCAAGGTGAAACATTGTTGATTGCTATCTCAGGAGGTGCAGAGGTGTCCGTGATGGCCGTGGATGTAAATGGGACAGTGTCCTTGCCAGTAAAAGTTACTTCGACAGAAGACTTAGAGATTCCAACGGAGTTTTCACTGCACGGGAACTATCCGAACCCATTCAATCCATCCACCCGGATTCAGTTTGATCTTCCAGAGTCAGCACAGGTAAGTCTGCAAATCGTAGACATGCTTGGACGCGAAGTGATGGCATTACCTGCACAGGACTTTGAAGCCGGTGCGAATCGTAGCATAGAACTCAATGCGACGAATCTAGCCAGTGGAACGTATCTGTATCGCATGATCGCGAATGGTGCAGAAAGTCAGTATGTGAAAACCGGACGGATGACGTTGGTGAAGTAAGACCTTGGAAGAACTGAACAGTTCTTCACAATCTGAGAAAAGCACCCCAGTACAGATGTGCTGGGGTGCTTTTTCTTTTTAATGAACATTACAGAGCAAGCACAAGGCTATAAAGGATTTACCCCACGGTCTTTTGGGGCTAGTTTCATATCTCAGATACAATACATTGAATAGAAATCATGGTCGCCCATTTCAATAGGTATTGTAGTGATGTAGAAAAAGGAACTACTATACCGAATTGGGTTCTACCTACAAGGTTTATGATCTATCAACTCTAAATATTGACCTATGAGGCTTTTGCAAAACCTCAGGGTTTCAGCAGAAATATTGCCATAGAGCACCCTTGGTGCATCTTTTAGAATTGGCAGGTAGGTTTTGCAAACGGCTCCTATGCAGGAGAGTTTTTCAATAAGGTGGATCTCGTTTTAAGGTTTCCAGATCATCAGTTTAATCCGTGGTTTTGCTATCATCCTCCTCACAAGCCACAGATAAGCACTACGATCTAAGGTTTTGCCACTGACTCGCAATATGGTGAAATTTTGGGAGTTGGATGATAGTGAGGAGAAATTTATGGTTAGTGTCGGTATCAATTAAAATGACATAGATCAGATTCATTAACTAGTATTGGATGTCTCGCAGTTGAATTGAGCAACATCAGGATGCACTGGATCAGCAACTGGGCCAACGAATGCGTGATCCGATTCTGATCCCGAGGATCGTACAGACCAGAAACCAGAAAAGGAATGATCCCCGTCTTATCAAGGATAGAACGCATCACAATCGATCTCACATCGGAGGTCGTGTGATTTTCTGTATCTTCAACCACCTCTATGGAATGGTTGATGTAGGCTTTAAGTTGAGCCTTGGTGATGGTTTGAGCTTCATAAGGGTATCACCAAATAGGTGAAATAGGTTTCTGAAAAAAGAACGTCACCAACTCCATGGATCTCATGATAAAAACCGTACGTTTTATCCATGAAAACCCTATTAGAATGGGCTTAGTAGCAGTTACCAGGCTTTCAGAAAAAAGCTCCAGTGGGGTGAAAATAAATTTAAAACTAAATCGTCGTGAATATTATGAGATGGTAAACCTCAACATACTCTCCCAGCCGATACAATCGACACAAATCGATCGCATCCGATACATCGTTTTTGTTACCACGACTAATGAGTGCGTTGTGTTTTGGATCGCAAACAACTAACTCATCCACATGCGGAGATAAGATTCGGTGAATCCAGCCAGCCAGCGAAGACTCCTCCACGATCAAAGATTTTGTTTTCGCTGGAATTTTTTTCACATGGTGGATCAGAGCTTGCTCCGATGTGTCAAATGTCCGCGTTGAAACCACTTGCCCTTATCATTGACATTGGCCAAAGTACATGTGCGTGTGTGGGCATCCAGCCCAAGAAAAAAGATGGGTTGTACATGACAAAATAAGTCTAATGATAAAGTTGAGTAAGGGCACAAGCTACGCACCCTTTTCATTAGACCTACAATCTTTAACTCAAGCCTGATTTAGTACACAAACAGATATAAGATCTCCAGACGGCAAGAGCAAAATTCCAAACCATCTCTCTTGCTCATGCTCATATTTCCTAATATTGCAAATAGCCCAAAGTTTCTGTGCATAAGACTCAGTTGGATCTGGAACACACATAAATGTAATCCCAGTGGATATGTGAGATAGAGTGAGCGAAGAAAATCCATGATCATGACCTTGACTTATCATATCCATAATCTTTTCAATCTTCAAATTTAATTCACGAATTGGAACCTTATACTGTACAAGACCCAACAGTAATAAGCCTAAATCTATTGCGACAGTAGACGGCTCCTGTTGCAGTACTGATAGTATGCCACCCAAATATGTTCCCTGTAACTCATCCATTAGATCCTCTGGTATACTGAAACTCTCTCCATTATTCCGCCTGATTTCCATAGCCATATCAACATAATTGGCCATCTCTGGCTCAACCCTAACTAAATCATATCTACCATTAAAGGCAAGCCCGCCGTGCAGATATGCACCAATCACTTCATGTTCATTATTGGCTATAATGAATTTGGATTTACGAGTTCTTTGTGACAAATAATGTAAAAAATTCGCGGGAGAATCCAACAGCTCACTCATTGTATCAAGCACGAATAGGGGATGTCCGAAAATTAGTTGACGTTCGGAATTTTTATCCGATTAGAGAGAGACTTCATCTCCTCTCTATATACAGATTCTATTGAATCCATCGGGGGTATCTTGTGTTCATTTTGCCTCTGGTCG
>JAPOUL010000044.1 GCA_026708685.1 Bacteroidota bacterium | reverse complement strand
TGGTAGCACCGGGAAGTGGGGTCATGGTTTCCCCATCAATCACCGTGCCTTGAATTGTGACCTGTGAATTTGCAGCGGATACCGTGCAAAGAAATATCAATAGGAAGAGTCCCAAAGATCTAACTACTGTCGTCATTTTGACGGGATAAAAAAGAATGAATGATTCATGAAGAGTTCCCTATTCGCCTCAAAGCATATGGGATTAGTCCATTACAACTGTGAACGGATAAAATTTATTTGATGTTTCCACGGCTTGAACAAGAAAATTGAATGTGGTCGCAATCCATCGTTGCCCAAAGTATTTTTTCGCATCCTGCATGTACAGTTTTTGACCAAGTATATTTTCTAAGACTGAATCTGCGGGGGTTCGAAATGCGGGTGGAGTAATTAAATGTTCAATCCCAATTCCATGACTCTATGAATGTACATCCAAGTGTCTGCATACCCCGATCCTACATTCAATGAGATGCATTACCAAAATAGATCTGATACATCCCACAAAATCCGTTCAACAATGAACATCAAAATGACCAATACTTTCCAATCTAAACAACGATTCTGCATACCCAGTGAAGATGTATGGTCTATACGAATCCATTGATGTGAATTAATTCAGATCGTTTTGGGAACAAGAAGTCATTTCAAAAATTGAAAATTAAAAAGGTACAAAGCAATGAAGATGCTCAGATCTTGTCGGACAATTTTCAAACTTCTCTGGATTTGTCTAAAAATCATGCTCACTTTGATTTGGTGGTTCATCAGATCCTTGTTATGGTTCTTGCCATCTAACGATCGCAAGGATGCTGGTATACTCTTTTCCATTGAGAGGCGGACAGTGATGATGGCTGAAAAGATCAGGGATGTAAGTGGTGAAGTCAAATCGGGTACACAGGCGGTTGCGGACATAATCACTGATGTCGGCGAACATGTCCAGTCAGGGACTGAGCAGCTGACGGCTCAGGCCATAGATATGGGGCATCAGATCAAACGCGAAACTGAAAAAGCCGCAAGCAAGGCGATGGATCTGGATGATCAAGTGAAACAGGGAGCTGAATTCGTGACCGATAAAGTTGCAGATGCCCAGGATCAAGTAAAACGAGGCGTGAACATCTTCTCAAGTAAGGTCATGGATGTGGGAGATCAAGCCAAGAAAAGAATAAAGGATGTTGTGAATGAAACAGAGAAGACATCCGATCCCAAACCAAAATCAGAGTAAAATCTTCTCCAGAAAGGATTGTATGTTGAATCAAAAAGGTTGATGTTTCTCAAACATGTATGGTTGAAGAACATTAATATTTGTGCTTGCGTATCACATCCTACCAACTTAATTCAAACACTTTGCCAAGAATCGACATGATTACCATTTCTACCGAGGCGGCTGTTGCTATAATCGCTGTACTCTTAGGTATTGGAACGGTGATTTATCGCATTTCAAAATGGGCTGGATCTGTGAATACGGATCAAGTCAATTTCAAGGAGTTTATGCAAAAGATAGAGAATAAGCTTGATCAGATTCTTCTCCGATTACCTCCTCCTAAGACTATTAACAGGGAAAGCCCTCTCCGTCTCAATCCTCTAGGGGAACAAATTTGGACTGAACTAGATGCCTCAGAATGGATTGATAGATTCGTTAAGATTGTTCAAGTATCGACCAAAAACAAAGAGGCTTACGAGATTCAAGAATTCAGTTTTGAGTATGCGGATGACAATCAGAATTATTCAGAAGAAGAACTTAGACTCATTAAGAGTCTCGCTTATCAGAATGGAATCTCTGATTTTGATGTTTGCCGTGTTCTTGGATTTAAACTAAGAGACAAGTTGCTTGAAATAGAGGGAAAGGAAGCTCCTTAACAGCCTGAACCCCAAGGCATATCGTTCCCGTTACGTTTCCCTCTATACCAGAAGACACCGCATGGATAGTTGATGTCTACATCGTCTAGTGCCTTCCTCTGACGTATCTGTTTTTATCAGAAACTCGCCATCAGAAATAGTTTCTGAAGTCTCTGCATAACCTCATAAACACAAATAATTGGTCCTTGATAGATTCTTCTGGCAATTCCAAGCATCACCGACTCAACTACAGGCGTGTTGAGTATGCCCTCACGTCTTAACGCTTACCGACCAACGGAATTTTTTAGGTGGAATATAGTCCTGTCAATAATTTACAGTAAATGATTCTTGCTTTCGTGGCAAGGGGATGATTTCTGGACATATACTTATTCAAGAAGTCTCCTATCGGTTGTTTGTAATGATCTCTGCAACAATAAAAAAGGCGGAAAATCTTCTACAAGTTTGTAAACGATTTTTCCAATAACATCAAGGTGATAACGACGATGATAATTTTCGTAGAGTGGTAGAATGTCTAAACTCAGCATCATTGAAGCGGAGGTTATCTAGAATTGAGTAGCGGATCATTCACAAGATGAACCTTTTTAGACTAAATCTATATCACTGAACTTAACCCTAAATTTTTCTAAAAACAGGGTTAAGTTCAGATATCAGTCAAGATGCTACGACTTTGGTGGATAATTCTAAAAATTCTGTTCGGATTGGCTTGGTGGATGTTGAAACTTTTGTTGCGTTTTACAGCGTCCGAAGATCGTAAGGACTACGGTATACTCCGAGCCATTGAAAGGCGAAGAGAAAAGATTGCCAACAAGGTCATGGATGCAAGTGATCAAGTCAAATCAAGTACGCAGGCGGTTGCGAATGTGATTACAGATGTAGGTGAACACGTCAAGTCTGGTACTCAGGAGCTGACGAGTCAAGCCATTGATATGGGGCATCATATCAAACATGAAACTGAAAAAGTCATGAATAAGGGTATGGAATCAGAGGATCAGCTTAAACAAGGAACTGAGTTCGTCACCGATAAAATTGTAGATGCCCATGATCAAGTAAAACGAGGCATAAACATCTTCTCATGTACGGTTATGGATGTTGGGGATCAAGCAAAAAAAATAATTAAGGACACTGTGGATGAGGCAGACAACAATACATCCGATCTCGAACCAAAAACAGAGTAAGTCCTACGGTGAAAGGTGCCAAATAATAGGTCTATGAATTCAATCGATCCATTTGATTTGAGATAAACAGTAACATGCTCATAATTCTTTTCAAACTTAGAGTAGGTATTATGTTGGCTCAATCACGCTTTTCGTATTTTCTAGACAAATGACTTGCACGCTTTTAACGACATCTTGAGCAATTTTGTAGTAATTCTGTACTCCACTAAACGTAAGTTGAGAATCTAGGCCATGGGCAATCTTATTGCGGTTTTTGACAAGAGTTGTTAAGGCCTCCGTCTTGTCTTTACTTACTGATGCTTCGAATTGTCTCCTCCATTCCTTTGCGAATCTCCCGAGTAAGTTTTTGATTTTTTCTGGACTCGGATTTGTAAATCTACTTGTATGGCTTTCAACAAATCGACACAAGGTAGGTGAACCATTACGATGTGCATATTCCTGAACTGTAATAGAAACAGCGGTCTCAACGTATCCTGACACCAATATACAAAGATACTTGGCAAGATGTGATTGCAACTCAATATTATCAGAGTCAATGTCATTTACTCGCTTAAAAGCTTCATCTATCCGATTCTTCATTTTTGTTAGTTCCAAAATATGTTTCATTCGATATTTGAGAACGAGTGCAAAGATAGTTGATGCCGAGTTATGATCTTGTTTTCCTCAGATGTACCAGTTTTCACCGATGCGATGAATTCATTATCAGAGAATAATTTTTGAAGACGCGGTTTAATATGATTACAATGAGTGATTGGTCCGAGTTGAAGTCGTTTTGCGATCCCAGTCATCACAGACTCAACCACGGCAGCATTGAGTGCTCCCTCAGGCCTAAATGCTTCCCGACCAACAGAATTTCTTAGCATTGATGTGGTCTTTTCAAAAATATCTGTTAATTCATCCTTACTTTGGTGTGTGAGGTGACGATTTCTTGACATGTATTTATTCAAGAAATCTTTCATCGGCTTTTTGTAAACATCTCCACTATAATAAAAGGCAAAAAACCTTAGAATCATCTCCAAGTCCTTCAGACGATTTGATTTTCGGCCGTAGAGCAAGCGCCAATCCTCATTCTCGTTAAGATCTAAAAGTAATTGAGCGAATTCACCATGATAGAGTGCAATTCTGATTTCTTGCGGATACAGATTCATACCACCAGTATTTAAGCGCTCAAAAATATCATAAATACTGCTCTGATCATCAGTTGGTCGATCTTGTTTGACCACGGTAGCATGGATCAAACTATCGTCAAGTCTTCTTCTGTCACCTATATCAAGAGTTTCATATGTTTTGCCAGCAAAATCCAAGTGTACTTTATTGCCCAATTTATACAATTTAGAATTACCAGAATTCTCATAAAATTTTTGTAATGAACGGAGGCGTTGTTGTCCATCAAGGACTAATAATTGTTGTTCTTTATTTCTGACTAAGAAAATCCCAGGAACAGGTAATCCAAGAAGGAGCGACTCAATGAATCTATCTGACCTTTCTTTTGTCCAAACATTATTTCTCTGAAATCCAGAAAACTCACCATTATCACTACTGTACGAACCAAAGGACGGGATAATGACATCTCCACGATTCAGACGGTTAACAAGAGATTCTACTGGAAAGTCAGCTCCAAATGAAGAAATGTCGTAATCATGGGGGATGGGAAGATCATCCAATTCGGAGCTATCCTCAATTACTTCAGTATCATGGATACCTGTGATATCAGATACTAAAGGGCCAGATTTTTTCGCAATATCAATAGTAGTCTCCATCTGAGTAGAGATATTTAAGAGAAGAAACAGTAGATATGAGTGATCAAGCCATTCACATCAGAGAGATTAAATATTGAGAGAAATGTACCTGAGAGTTGTTTGCATGGTGAGGAGGATGTTACATACCATCATAAATTTTGTTCAGGTTGTATATACTCATAGATTGATAGGTGGATTCAATCATATATAGTGCCTGCCTAATAACCCCTGATATAGCCCAATTTGTGTCGAAAAACATCATTTTAGCCCATTAGGGGGCATATTGTATCTACTGATCTCTAAGCGGGATTGAACTGTGATTTTGACAGTTAACCCATATTGCCAATCACGATCAACTCGTTCGACAGATGCTCCAGCACGATGCCTTTGGCTTTGATGGAGCGTCCAAGCATACCCAACAAACGGTGGTCAACAATGGCGCTTTGGTTACCGAAAAGATGTGGTCACAGATCAATCAAATCATCGTGAAGCATGGTCATGAGGTCTTGGGTATTTCTGCCGATGCACCGTTGGATGTACGCTGTGATTCCTATGTGTCAGAGTCCTATATTGAGACTCCTCATGACGTACGTATCTTACGTAATTCGGTATGGAACAGCTTGAAGACTGCCTCTCATGCCTGTGAGGCTCTTGGATTGGATGCGTATGACGACATCACGGGTTGGAGGCAATATCTACATCTAAGTGATACCGTCCATAACGACTACCTGACCATCAATACATCCAAAAAACGAGCCAAGCATCCAGAATGGATTAAAGCCTTTTTCGATCTCTGTTATACGCGAATCAAAAAATGCCATGGTGTCCTCAATACGATCAAGGACATAGATCCTGCATCCAAGTGGGTTTCGCGTTTAGAGACCGCCATAGCACAATTTGAACGCCAGACGAACTTGGTTCGTTGCCGTTTGATTGACGGAGAAACCATTCCCAATGCAGAGAAACTTTTATCACTTCATGCAGAGTATATCCGCTGGTGCCGAAAAGGGAAGAGTTATCCAGACGATGTGGAATGGGGCGTTCCCGTGTGCATCCTTGAAGATGAACATCGTTTGATGCTTGGATGGGAGATCATGTGGACCGAATCCGATGTGGAGATGACGGTTCCCATCGTCACCAAGTACACGGATCTCTATCCGATCATGGCCTCCATCAGTTTTGACCGAGGGTTCGGGTTTCCAGGTAATTTTGATGCGTTATCTGGATTGGATGTACAGGTGATTCTACCGAAAAAGGGGAACAAAAACAAGGAGAAAAGGAGCGGGAGTCAGCCCCAGAGTTTCAAGAGAAACGTCGGCGACATGTCGGCATTGAGTCGTGCATCAACTGCTTAGAACAGCATGGTGCGAGTCGTTTCGTACGAAAGGAGGCATGTACGGGTTTGCACGAACGATCGGAGCAAGTGCGGTGGCGACCAATTTGTGTCGCATAGGGACCGTGTTGATGGAACGCGAACGCACCTTACTACGCCGAGCAGCGTAGTCACTACACCGCTCAAGGCAGAAAGGGACTTCACTCCACGTTGGGATGTACCAGAGGTATATGTGGACGGCTCAATATTGACAAATGACATATAATAATCACTTGACTTAATTCTTAAACAAAATGTTCTTCTGGGCCAAGGGGGAAGTGCCGTTGATGATAGAGATACATAAAGCTAAAATCGATTTTGGAAATGCGATCATTGATGCCGAATTTTCCAAAAGAGGGGGTTTTTTGGCAGGCACTATATATGCAGATCAATTCACAGGCTTGCCACAATTGAAATGGAGTAAGCCTGAATTAACTAAGGGAAAATAGAGAACTTTATTTAGACTAAATCTATATAAGGGTCGAACACATATCATGGTGTGTGTTCATTCTCATTACTAAAACCAATTTTGATTATTTCATTCAATGACATTTAGACAAGCTATTCTCCCTACCATCACAATTCTTTTTTTAGTGTTTTTGGGCGGGAGTATCAAAGCCTACGCTCAGGTTGACACGACCTCCGTAGCAGAACTTGAGCGACGTATTGAAATTCTTGCAGAGGAATTGGAATTGTTGCGCAGTGGGGAAGCCATTCAGGAACTCACTGCTGACGAATCCCGGGCACTTGGACTTGCACCCTCCGCGGCAGCCACCTATACCCGTCGTTCAGGCCTTTCATTTGCTGGATACGGTGAAATGCTGTACGAAAATTACAGCGGAGATAAAACCACCCAACTGGATTACTTGCGAGCCATCTTCTATGCAGGATACCGTTTTAATGATCGATTTCTTTTCAATTCGGAAATTGAAGTTGAGCATGCGAACGAAATTTTTGTGGAATTTGCCTATATAGACTGGCTGGCGACCAAGAACCTTGGCGTTCGGGCTGGTATGTTACTAATTCCAGTTGGTCTGGTGAATGAGCTCCACGAGCCGACTGTATTCATTGGGTCAGAGCGCCCCGTTACCGAGCGGGTCATCATTCCCTCTACATGGAGAGAAAATGGGGCAGGAATCTATGGATTTTCTGGAGATTTGGCCTATCGTTTATATGTTGTCAATGGCTTTAAGGGATCTGGTTTTTCTGCGTCTGGGTTACGGGGCGGCCGTCAGAAAGGAGTCAAGGCGAAAGCAAGCAGTCTCGCGATTACTGGACGAGTGGACTATAGCCCAACGCCGGGCATGTTTGTCGGAGCTAGTTTTTATCGTGGAAGAACAGACCAAAATGAAATTACCGAAGGGGGCTCTGATGTGAAGGCAACCGTGACCATTGCAGAGGCACATGCCCAGATGCAGTATCGGGGTATTGATCTTCGTGGATTGTACGCCATTGCTACCGTTGGTGAGGCAGGCCGTTTAAGTCGTGCTCTTGGCTTGGAGGGCGACAGTGGCATCGGTGAACGACTCGTTGGAGGATATCTCCAGGCCGGATATAATCTTCTCTCACAAACCCTGTCTGACATTGCAGTCACTCCATTTATTCGCTATGAAATGGTGGATACGCAGGCAGAAATGCCCGAAGGATTTACACGGAAAATGTCAACCAAAAATAACTATTTCACTGCGGGCATTGAGGTGAAACCCATACCGCAAGTGGTCTTGAAAATAGATCATACATGGGTGAGTAATGATGCGGATACTGGAGTGAATCAATTCAATATTAATGTGGGCTACGCATTTTAGTAGTTCAATCGCATACTCCAGACAGATTCAAACGATTTTGATCCATTCAGCAGAAAAATCCCTGCCGGCTTTATCGGCTGTCTTGATCCTGATAGCCTTGCCAAACATTGGTCTATCCCAGCTGTCAATGATCACACGGCAGGAAGCACTTGCATTACGTTTTCCAGACGCAATCATTACTTCGGAACAGATTTTTCTCACTCAAGAACAAGTGGAGGAAATTGAAAGGATTTCAAAAGTAGAAGTCAAGGGCAAACTATATCTGCGCTTTATTGCAACGAAGAACGATCAAGTCGTAGGACGATCGTATGTAGATACCCATGTTGTCCGAACCAAACGTGAATCCTTGCTCATCTCTCTATCGCCTGATGGGCACATCTTGCGTATAGATGTGACAGCGTTTTTGGAACCCCCTGAATATGTACCAGACGCACGATGGCTCCGTCAATACGAAGGGAAAACAGTGGATCCGAGTATACAATTATCCAGAGCCATTCAGCCAATTCTTGGGGCAACCTTGACCAGTAGAGCCGTAAACTCTGCGGTGAGGCGTATCCATGCCATGGACGCGGTTCTTGAAGCATCAAGGTTTGGGCAATGAGACCATGGGAGCGGCGTTCATTTACCGCCTTTCACATTGTGGTTGCTGGAACAGGATTCGGCTATCTGTTCCTTAAATATATGGGCAACAATGATTCCCCCTTTGATCTTATTCAGCATCCCTGGCAGACACCACTGATGGCGATACACATTATGGCAGCAGCTGGATTTGCTGTGTTATTTGGGATACTACTACGGTCACACATCCTGCCGCGACTCCGTCGTAGTCGGCCAGAAAATCGAGTCACGGGATTGATTGCATTCTCAAGTTTCATCACAATGGCACTATCAGGTTATCTGTTACAGGTCTCATCCTCACCTTCTGCAGTGCAGATCTGGATGTGGACCCATATCATCACTGGCTGCCTATTTGTAGTCATCTATACTCTTCATCTTGTATTTGGCAAGCGAATCATCAAAGCTCGACAGCGGACGCGAGCAATGCCTTAATCTGTCATGTTTAATCTGTTTGTAGTATTGCGCACACAGATTGCAGTGTTACTTTTCTGCGTGTGTGCGAGTTGTACATCCCCTCCAAATTCCATTCGGGTGGAACGCACTGCATTCCTGATGGGAACCATGGCTCATTTTGTGATTGAGACGCATGATCGTCAGGATGGCCTGATACTCCTTGAGCAAATGGTCACAACAATGGAGGATGTGGAAGCAGAAATCAGTACATGGAGAGACAGTAGTGCGTTTGGGAGGTTCAATCAACTTCCAGTTGGTGAATCCATGTTACTCCCAGAAAGATCTTGTAAGTGGCTAGAAGAGATCACCTACTGGTGGGCCGAGTCTGATGGAGTCTTTGATCCTGCGGTTGGTGGTCTCATTGATTCCTGGGGACTCCGAACAACAGGGCATCGTCCAACCACAAAGGAACTAAATCTCATTGTGGAACGCGGTGGATTCAAATCGATACATTTTGATGCCAATCAATGCATGATGACCCGTTTAGCTGATGTGTCTCTGGACGCTGGTGGTTTTGGGAAGGGAGCTGCATTAGATGCTGTTTATAAAATGATGGATGAAGAAAGTGTTGCTTGGATGATCGATTTTGGAGGGCAAGTAGCTGTTGATAATGGTACATGGTCTGTTTCATTAGCACATCCAGCTCAACGAAATGAGGCGATTTTAAATTTTGACTTGATCAATGGTTCACTTGCCACCAGTGGAGGAAGTGAGAGAGACTTGATCATGCCAGATAGCTCGGTTATTGGACATATTCTCAATCCTTTAACGGGGTACCCCGTACAATGGTCTGGGTCAGTAACAGTCTGGGAGATGAGTGCAGCGAATGCGGATGTACTTTCTACGATCCTTTATGTGATGGGCCCAGATGGTGGTTATGACTGGGCAGTTGAACGTCAAATTACAGCATGCTTTTTAATTCCTCATTCAGATGGGGGAATCATGGTGAAACCGACCCCCGAGTTTGAAGCTCAATTTGGAATCAGTCACAGCATGTTGCCCGCTTAGGATTCAAATCCCCCCAAAAAACATAGATGATTTCCACTCAAGATTTTTATTGAGATGGATAGATATGGAATGATTGACAGTTTAATTCCAATCTTGCAATGAAACAGGTGCCTCTAAGGACAATCCTATTGAATTCCATATAGTCAATCATCAGTACAATGGAGAGATCCTCCTCTCAGGGGCAGTGTGTCTGGTTGGACATCTCAAACGATGGATGATCTAAAGCATAAGATGGATCATGATCTGCCAAGATGACGGACATTGACTGTACGAGTAAGAGAAATGACAGACCAAGATGCAGTACTACAATAATGGGGTTGGACATTTGACCCCTTATCATTGATTTTCGTTTAAATACGGACTATCAGAAAAGTTTTTAGAAAATGCGTCATATTTTGCAACTATTACCAAAATAATTCGTTTATTTAGACTAAATCTAAATAAGGGCAATGTTGAACTGCCATCAATACTTGTTGAAACCGTTGAATTGGTTGCTATTAAGCCCAATTCTCATTGCCTCGCTTTCAGCATCAGCGCAGACGGTTCCCATTGATTCAAACACCACTGATTCAACTAGAACTGTTGAATTAGATCCATTAGTGATTACTGCCACGCGATCCAAGAAATTTCTAGAGGATGTTGCAGTCCCCACAAGCGTCGTCACGGCAAACGTTATGCAGCGCCAAGGTGCCCTACGACTCGGTGATGTATTGGCCAATCAAATGGGTGTTTCATTGTTTGATGATCACGGCACTGGAATACAGTTACAGGGGTTTGCCTCTGATTATACCCTCATCTTAATTGATGGAGAACCTGTCATCGGTCGTACCGCTGGAACGCTTGATGTGGACAGGATGACCGTCAAAGGCTTAAGTCATCTAGAAATTGTTCGTGGCCCATCCTCCTCCCTTTATGGAAGTGAAGCTCTGGCGGGGGTCGTCAATTTAATTACCTTGCCACCCAAACAAAAGACCGAAGGGATAGCTAGTTTTCAGATTGGTTCTCATGCAACCTCTGATATGACTGTTCAAATGGAAGGTGGCAGTGAGCGTGCAGGAGTCCGAATTCTTCTGAATCGATATGCATCGGGTGGGTATGATCTATCGCCAGATATCTATGGTCCAACGACTCCTTCTTTTGCCGACTGGACGGGTGATATCCGAGCTCGGTGGAGTTTGACAGATCGGATTAAAATCAAGCTCGGTGCTCGAGGTACTGTTGAGAATCAGGAAAGTGTATTTGCATCTCAGAGTAAAGACCGGTATGATGATGAAGGTCAACGCTATGAATGGAGTCTTCATCCAGAAATAGATGTGCAGTTCAGTGATCGATTCCGATTGAATACAACACTGTATGGTGCCCATTTTCAGACAGAAACCTTTCATCGCCGCCAAGAAGATGGGTTTGTCAATTATGAAGACAAGTTTGATCAAACCTATACCAAAGCGGAAATGAAGTTGGATATGCTTTGGGATATGAAGCATTTAACCAATATTGGGGGAGGGGTGATCGGTGAACAAATTGGTGGTAGCCGATACGGGTCAACGGGGGTAGATTCTAATCCAGAGTCCTCTCAGAGTTATGTCTTTGTTCAGCATCAATGGTTGGCATCTGATTTGATACATTTCAATGCAAGTGCTCGTTATGACCATCATTCTGATTATGCTTCCAGATTTACACCAAAACTTGCAGTTCTCGTACGCCCTTCGGATCGCATCCGGCTACGTGCTAGTGTTGGAAGTGGTTTTAAGGCACCAGCATTTCGCCAGCTATTTCTATCGTTCAGCAATTCCGCAGGAGGATACTCTGTCTTTGGATCAATACCCATGAAGGATGGCATCCGTCAACTGGAAGCAAATGGGCAGATCCAACAACGTCTATTTGATTTGTCTCAACTAGATCCATTAAAGGCAGAGAACTCTGTGGCCTACAATGTTGGAGGTTCTGTTACGCTGAATCCTTGGTTGACAGTTCAGGTAAACCTTTTTCATAACAATGTTCGGGATCTAATTGAAACGCAACCTGTCGCTCAGAAAACGAATGGGGCCTTTGTCTATGGCTATTTTAATCTTGCTCGAATTTATACTCGCGGAATAGAATCTGAACTCATCATCTCGCCTCAAGTGAGTTTGAATAGTTCGTTGGATATTACGATTGGGTACCAATTCTTACAGGCTAGGGATCGTGAGGTAGTTGAAGATCTGAAGAGTGGAAACGTATTTGGTCGATCATTGACGGGGCGTGATTACCGCCTTGTACTCAGTGATTACGCGGGAATGTTTGGCAGATCTCCTCATTCAGCTACGTTTCGTGCCGCGTACATTCATACTGGGATTGATCTTACCGCCAGTGTCCATGGTCGTTGGAGGAGTCGGTATGGATATCGGGATCTGGATGGAAATAATGTTGCCAATCGTCCAGACGAGTTTGTACCAAGCTATGCGGTCGTTGGAGCTGCTGTGACGAAATCATTCATAGTTGTGCCAACTTTCGAAACCATCATTCAGGTTGGTTTAGACAATGCATTTAATCACACATATCCCGCTTTGGTGCCTTCGTTACCAGGGAGGCAAGGATATGTATCACTTCAAGTTATATTCTAAAAACATGTTTGTGTCATTTCGTGGAAAATTTTCGGAGAATCCCCGAAAGTTCTATTTGATTGTTTTGGGACTCGTTCTATTGCTTGGAGCATGTGACAGTTCGGATAATGAGCCAGAACCAGTAGCTCTTGATACTCAGCTGGCCGAAGACATCCCCGCTGACCCTACAACCGGCAGGGATCCGTCCACAGGGAGACCCATAGCGAATAATTTATTCACGCTTTACGATCTTGATACCAATGAAATTGTCCTTTCCTCATCGGTTACTGATCAAGCTCAGCGTAGGTCAGATTCTACGGGAACTGTATGGGACATTGGCTTCCAAGGTACAACCGTCATCTTCAATGGTGGAACCAGTGGGCCTGGTCAAGCAAGTGCACAAATACTCACTGAACCGTATGATGAGGTCGTAGAAGCACCACCCAGTGGTTATATCGCCGATGGTGACAATACTGAATGTCCATCCATTGAGACACCCGCGGGGCCTCGCCCTGGAAGTACACTGGCACTTTGTACTGGCTCAGGGAACGGATGGTATAATTATATTTCTTCGGATCAGGGTGGTATAATTACTCCAATTCCTGGACGCACCATCGTACTCAAAACGGCAACGGGCAACTATGCTTCTCTTAGATTTTTGAGTTATTATCAAGGTAACCCCAGTGCTCCCGATGCAAGTCATGTATCACGCTATTACACCTTTGAATACATTTTTCAGCCAGATAAGGACTCCCGTGATCTTCGAAATACGACCCCAAGTAATGAACAGACCAAAAGGTAAGTGCTTTGTGAACATTCATTAAGGGCATGTGCAGAAATAACTTTCCCATCTTTCCTTAAAAACAATCTTGTGGATTTTTCCAATTTACGCCTTTGTGGGATAAATATCATAGTTCCACTGGGGTAGCTCTT
>JAPOUL010000018.1 GCA_026708685.1 Bacteroidota bacterium | reverse complement strand
GGTAGGTGTCATATCACCGATGATCGTTTGATCTACCAGACATGGTGGAGAACTCTCGGAGATCTCTACCACAAATAGGCGTTCATGAATCACTTTGGCAAGACCATCTACGACCTGTGCCTTGTAGAAATCTAGTCTGGCGGGTCTATCATGTTTTAAAGAGTAAAAACATGCACCTGAAGCAAAAACTTTTTCGCCTTTCTCTTCAATATATATTTGTAAGGCTCCAAAGAGCGGATGCCCTGGGTAAACCCACTCCAAATGGTGTGCGTCTGCAGTTTCACGATCCGTAGAAATTCGTAGATATTTGTCGAGAAGTTCTCCTGAAAGTTTCCTGTCTTTATCGTATTCATATTCTTTCAAACTTTGCGGAGTTCGCCCTGGTTGAAACGTATGCTTGAGTTTCTGGACTGGTTTCAACGTTAGATTCGCGAGTTTCGCTGACTCTGCTAAAAATCTAGCAATCGTCTCTGGGATCACACGTTTCTCTTGAGCACTAGCTCGGCGTTCAACCAGCAGATCAAGATTTAACTGTTTTGTTGCTAAACCCTCAAGTGCAGTTTGACAGATTTCCTTAAAATGACGTTCATCTACTCTTTCTAAGAGTCTCTCTTCAAGATCTTCCGTACCTAACTCACCTGAATAGTAGGCACGTAGAATACGCTCAATCTGATTTGATGGTAAGACTTCTCCAACTACATTAAACACTGCATCATCATCAAGGGCATCACGTATTTCCTGTAGCTTGTCAAGTAAGCGTTGAAGAACTCGGCCTTCAATTGTGTTGGTCGCAACAAAATTGAAGATCAGACACTTCTTCCTTTGTCCATATCGGTGAATACGCCCCATGCGTTGCTCCAATCGATTTGGATTCCATGGAATGTCATAATTAAACAGGATATTGCAACATTGAAGATTGATTCCTTCACCAGCCGCTTCGGTGGCAACCAGTACTTGGATGGTGCCCTCACGAAACTGCTGCTCTACAAAAAGACGAGTGCCCGGTTCGTTACGAGACCCAGGTTTCATACCGCCATGAATGCAGTCAACAGTGAATCCCCATTCCGAAAGATTCTCCATCAGGTATTCAAGCGTATCTTTGAATTCTGTGAATATCAAAAGACGCTGGTCACGTCGTTCAAAAAATCCTTCTTCCTTCAAAATCTTTCGTAGGTGGTCAAGTTTTGCCTCAGTTCGAGAATTCTGAACAACCCTAACCTCTTCCGCTAATTCCAGTAATTCGGCTATCTCTTCCTTGACCTCATCAGATCTCTCCGTTAAGGTGATGGCCTCTAATAATTCCTCCAGTTTCTCCCGTTCACTATCTTCATACTCATCAAGTTCATCCCAGTCAGGCACATAAAAGGGTTGATTTTGGGTAAGATGTGCCGCTTTCTTCAAAGCATTCTCTAACCGCTTGGCCCTTTTTTCTAAAGATCGTCTCATAGCATGCGTACTTGACGCGAGGCGACGCTGATACAAAGACATTAAGAAAAACACAGCACGAGATCTCGGGTTATCATCTCTGGCTGCAGCACGACGACTCTGTCGTTTCACGAATCGAGTGATCTTTTCATATAACTCAAACTCCATGCCTTCTAACTCAAAGGAGGCAGTTTTAGGGATACGCTCAGTAAACACTGGACGAGTGACCCAACTTCCATCTGACTGGAGTTCTGGGAAATACACCATCGCCTCTTTCGTCCGTCTCAGATAAAATGGAGCACGCCTTTCATTCATTGCCTCCTTAATTGATTTCACATCTGCGTACGCATCTTGGTCAAGTAATTGGAGGAAGAAGGTAAAATTCTTCGGATCTCCTTTATGAGGAGTTGCAGTGAGGAGTAAGATGTGATCCGTACTATCACGGAGTAGCTCACCTAAACGATAGCGTTGGCTACGATGTGATTCATCGTAGGCTGACATGCGATGAGCCTCGTCTATGATGACCAGATCCCAACTGGCCTGCTTCAAACCGTCAATGATATCATCACGCTTGGCAAAATCTAACGAGGTGATGACATGATTCTGTTCAACCCACTTATTAATTCCGAATTGATTACGCACCACAGATCCTTTGAATACCTCAAACTTCTCATCAAACTTTTCCTTCAATTCGCGTTGCCATTGAAAGGTCAGATTAGCAGGACATACAACAAGAATCCGTTCAATTAAACCTCGCAACTTCAGTTCTCTAACCAGAAGACCGGCCATGATTGTTTTTCCTGCCCCCGCATCATCGGCCAGTAAAAAACGCACACTAGGAGTCTTAAGTAGATGCTCATAAACAGCTTCAAGTTGATGTGGCAATGGGTCTACCCGCGAAATAGAAAGTCCAAAGAATGGATCAAATTCATAGGCAATTCCAAGAGAATACGCTTGAAGTGCAATCCTCAATAGATGTCCATCACCACTGTATGAAAGGGTAGGATCAATGATTTCCATTTCGGAAATTTGTCTTGTGGTTAACAAGACACTTCGTGATGTTCTGGATCGTTGACCCACTAAATCATACTCCCGTAAACTATGGCCAATTTTTTTGACCTTTACGACCAACATAGGTTCGTCAAATTGAGAACCTTTCAGGATCTGATCTTCACGGATTTCTACTTGATTTTCCATGAATAATTATTATTCAAAAATATCCATATTATCTAAGATGATAATCAAATTTAAGAAAAACATTTCTATTGTTCGCCTTAAAAGGGTGATGGGTATCATTGATGAATATGTGTCCACCAAAGATGAAAAATATCATCTTGGGCCGTAACCAGTCCATCTTTCAGATATGTTTATAACCTTTGCATCATTGATAAAATCTGATTTGGATACAACCCCACAAGAGGTTCCATTAAAAGAGAAGAAACCGCACTTTAATAATAATTCAACCAAATTTCCATGATTGTGTGTCAGCAAGATGCCGATGTGCTTTAGTGTCACCTTACATTATTTTGGCTTAACTCAGGGGGATTCATCAGTCATAGAATTACTTCCATGCTCCTTAAAAGGCTTGCATTGATGGGCTGAATCCTATCCTCACCGATGACTGCTGATCTGCCCATATTCGGGTCGAAAACTGATTTCCTATTCTCCATATGTTACACACGTATATCCAATACCTCACGATGTCCTGTTGTTTATCTTCTTTTTCATCCCTCATCCTCGTAATTAACTCAAGCCCCCAATTTGTCATGCTGGAATTAGAGGACCAATAGGACTCAGGTGAAGACAAAAATGATGATCAAATATTCTTTATCCTGAGCCTTTTGCTGATCAGGTTTGATACTAATGATCGGTCTTTCAACCTCATGCAATAAAATCAACTTATTGTCTGTTTCAATTGACTTTCTAATTATTATGATCTAATCCACGATGTACCGATAATTGATCAAATGCTCGTGTCATCAGTTAAACTCACACAATTTTGACTAGATGAATAGGAAGAGCCATTTGCAAAACCTCATTTGAAAAGAAAAGTTTCAACTGAGGTTTTGCAAAAGCTTCGGAATGATGGATTTATTCCTCTAAAATATTTCCACCTGTTCTATCAGAGCAATAAAGTAATTCTTTTGCATGTGCCCGTAGCTCAGCTGGATAGAGCATCTGACTTCGGATCAGAGGGTCGGGGGTTCGAATCCTCCCGGGCATACATTTACCCCGTCCTAAAATAATTGTTAACACGAGAGCCGTTTGCAAAACCTACCTGCCAATTCTAAAAGATGCACCAAGGGTGCTCTGTGGCAATATTTCTGCTGAAATCCTGAGGTTTTGCAAAAGCCTCACGATTCTGACCTGCTTCTTGCCTCGGTATTTTGTTGCTTGCTATTCGTACTCTCTCCCTTGAAAAACTTTGTCATGATCTCTGATTTGATCCGCACTACCGATTCCGAATGATCATAATTCAACTCTTCCCCAAGCAATGTTCGACTAATTCATCAGATGAATACTATAGCACTTGATCAGATAAGGAGCCAATGACAGAACACTTAGAAATATCTGTATATACCAGAGAAAACTCTTGAAACAAATTCAGTCTATTTATATTAGATGCACACAGCAATTCAAGTGCTCTCGCAAAATATTTAACCTTTCCATTAACAAACATTCTCACCACACTCTGGAGATAATTACTCGGAGGGTATCCTGTTTGTGCCCTTGATATTACAGGAGGTGCGACAGATCTTCTTGAATCAGTTTTTTTCAGTACCTATGGTTTATTCCAATGTGGTGATCTCATCATCCCCCAATCAAAGAAAAATTTTTATTACGTCAACAAACCTAAAGGAGTGCGAAGTCAGTAAAATCAACTCCCCTACTTGGATCAAGAGTGCATATCACCGACCTCTCAACTGAATTCCCGATACGATAGATGAAAGGCTTTTGGAGAGCCTATGGCCTAACGGTGATTCTATTCACAATAGCTCTCGGACTGACAGTTGAGTCCGTTGTAGGACAGATTACCGATATAGAACAAGGTTCGTTAGAATCTGACTGGACGACACTTAAAAAACTTTACCGTATGACGGACGGGGCCAGTTGGATCAACAATACCAATTGGGATGTCATTTCTGAGCAGATACCCAACGCCGATAGTCTTGGACAATGGTATGGAATCACGGTTTCTGAGGGGCGAGTCACCCAGATTGAACTGGTAAACAACAATTTAAGAGGAAGTCTGCCATGGGCGATTGGGAATCTATCTAAACTCCAACAGTTAGATCTCAGTAACAACCAGATCCAAGGCCCCATTCTACCCGAAATTGCAAAATTACAGGAGCTTCAACAACTCAACTTAGCATCCAACGAATTTTCAGGAGGCATTCCATCCGAGATAGGTAATTTACATCAACTGACCTACTTAAATCTTCGTAGCAATCAACTTGAGGGTCAGCTACCTCAAAGCATTGGAAACATAGAAAGACTCTCATCACTCTACTTGAACGATAACCAGTTTTCAGGGACTATTCCTGACGAATGGGGCAAATTGTCACATCTGCAATCCCTATGGTTAGCCTTTAATGAATCTTTGAGCGGGCCACTACCAGTGATCACCGTAGATCAGAATGAACCAGACATCACGATCGGTATAGATAAAACGAAACTCTGTGTACCACCCGAATCCAACGTTTCAACATCGTCCTATCTTGGAGACCTTGCATGTTTATTGGAATCGGAATGGAATGCATTAGTGAGTTTATATCAGGCAACCGATGGCCGTAGTTGGGATTCAAGTGCCAACTGGAACATCGAAACTCGTCCCTCTCTCCGTGAAGCCGAAAAGTGGGTTGGAGTAGAAATAGATGGAGGTCGGATTCATGGATTACAACTTCCTTACAATAACCTTCGGGGGACAATCCCGCCAGAGTTAAGTGCACTTACCAAACTAAGGACGCTGAATTTAAATTTCAACCCTCTCACTGGTTCTATTCCCCCTGAATTAATCGCACTGCATTCGCTTGAAGAACTCTCACTTGATGGCACTGAGATCTGTTTATCATCCAACTCCGATCTGAAAGACTGGGCCAGTACCTTAAATACTGCTTCCAATATTCCCTCCTGTACGTTTGTGGATGGTGGGAGTGGTACTGCTTCGTCTTCCATATGGGAAGGGAGCGATCTCTGGATCATCATTCTATTGATGACCTTGATCATCTTCGTCCTGATGTATGGAGTCTTCCAATACCTCAAGTACCGTAGCGAAAGGAATGTGGAGATGCTAGATCCTCAATCGGTCAACAAAAGTCTCAATACGCTTCAACAGGAAACCACCAGTACAGCCAAACTTGTACGAAAAAGCATTCACTCAAAAGAAGAACTGTCCAATTATTCGGATAGTTTGTTGAGTATGCAACGTACTCTCAGCGAACGCGAGTCGGAAAATGAACGACTCAAGCGTGGATATGACAATGCCATTTTTCGGAAATTTATCACTCCGTTTGTTCGTCTAGATCAATCGATTGCTTATCTTAAGAGCAAATCTCCAACATCGTCTAATTTAGAATCCATTCACCGATTATTAAAAGATGCTTTGATGGATTCTAATGTTGAATCTTTCGCTCCAGAGGTTGGCAGTGATTACCGGAAAGCATTTGGAGTGACAGATCACCCCAAGATTCAGGAGACTCACATCCAAGAAGAAGATTATACGATTGCAGAGGTACTCGAAAACGGGTATTTGATTCAAGGATCTGACAAAAATGAGGTGTTGATTCCCGCACATGTCGTAGTTTTGCGTTTTAAGCCAACATAGAAAAATTTCATGATTACTGGTATTGATTTAGGTACTACTTACTCTGCCGTCGCGCAGTTTGATAAGCATGGTCGACCTGTCATAATGGGCAATGAGAAGGCAGAGCCTCTCGTCCCTTCGTGCGTTGCATTTTTTGATGATCAATGGTGGGTTGGCCGTGAGGCACTCAGGCAGTGGATCACCGGGCCAAACAATGCCGCCGCACGATTCAAAAGGTATATGGGTACATCCGAGCGTTTTGATATCGGAGAGGACTCTTGTACTCCCACTGAGCTTAGTACTCGTGTCCTTCGCCATATGCATCACATTGCTCTTGGCCATCTGGATGAAGTAGACACAACGGTTGTTACAATACCAGCCAACTTCAGCGTAGAAGCCCGTCAAGCGACTATAGATGCAGCGAAACAAGCGGGGCTGAACATGGACTATATCATCAATGAACCAACAGCTGCCGCCCTTTATTACGCATTTTCTGGTGATCTGGAAGGAGATGGTCATTATGCCGTCTATGATTTTGGTGGAGGAACCTTTGATATCTCACTGATCCATATTGAATCTGGTCAAGTGGATGTGATCGCCAGTAATGGAGTGAGCAGACTTGGTGGCATGGATTTTGACAGGATTCTTCAAAAAATCGTTCGTGAAAAATACGAGAAAGAAGCGGAGACCACCCTTGATGATCAAGAGTTAAACGAAGTTCCCTTTGATCTCGTGAATATTGAACAACTCAAGCGTAGACTCTCTCGCCGTGAAACAGTGACCGTATTCGCTAAGGGAATCCTCCTAGAAATCACCCGGCAGGAATTTGAAGAGTCCATCTCTGGGCTTATTATGCAAGCCGAAGTGTGTTGCGGATCCACACTGAGAGAAGCCAATCTTAGTTCATCAGAGTTGTCAGGTGTGATCTTGGCAGGTGGTAGTACGCGAGTGCCTTGCATACGAAAGAGTATAGAACAAACATTTACCGATATCCCACTGATTGAGTCTATGAATGTGGATGAGGTCGTTGCACTTGGAGCGGTGATTTATGCGGCAATCCGATGTGATTCAAGTCAACATAATGCCGTTCAAAATGCCGCGATTGCCCCCCTCCATCTTCAGGAGGTTACCAATATGAACTTTGGTACAGTTTACGTAGGATTTCATGAGGATACTGGGATGCCTTACCAAGCCAATTCGGTCATCATCAAGAAAGGAACGCCCATTCCCTGTAGCAAACATGAATCGTATTTCACTATGTATGATGGACAGAATGAGGTCAAATGCAGAATTACAGAATGTGCACGAGAAGAAACGGATCTCAATGAGTTCATCAGAATCATTTCTGATGATACCATACTGAAACTTCCTGATCTACCGTCTGGTGCGATTTGGCCAGAAAACGAGGAAATTATCGTTACCTTTTCCTACGATGAAAATCAAATTATGCATTGTTCGTTTGAACATAAATCCTCTGGTCATTCCGAGGAAGTGGTCCTTGATTTCAATCGTGCATCCGATGACTCGGACGAGTCTTCTGATTCTTGACGTTTTCTCCATACAAGATCATGCTATTGGACTTTGTCACATCTTTGGTTTGATATTTCAATTCGCGGTTAACCTCTCTATCACATGATGATTCGGCCCAACATACGTGGAATTCAAATAGAACCAGCCTCTTCATTGGGTCCGAGTGGTGTGAAAGTTCGCGTCTCTGACGTAGAAAGCCTTGATCTTAATGTAAAACAGGTTGAATTTAGGGGAGTCATTCCACTAGAACGTGATCTGTGTTTCGGTGAGATTGTTACCTCGTTATTTGATTGCACTGGTGGCCGCCTTCTCCCTATTCAATGTGACTTCCCAGAATTTCAAGAGGAGGAAACGTCTGCCTTTCAAATGACCTACGATATTGGTGAGATTGGTGGTTCTTTAGAGTTTCAGGAGTGGACCTGCATAGGATTAATTAGCCCCATGTTTATCAATGGGCCATTTGAGGATACTAGAAACCTGATGGTTGTTACTCGATTGGTTGATCTTGATTTGGAATATGAAATCCGACATGGCCAAGTAATATCTCATGACGGAGTTTTCTGGACAGGAATTAAAAAATTCAAACTTGATTTATTTGATGACGGATATCTAGAGTCACAGATACGCTTACATAAATTTCATTTTACATCTATCAATCTCGCTGTACTGACCGCCGCCAAATGCGGGCACATCAAAACGCAAACAATTGAAGTTATTCAAGAAAAAATGGATAACTGGCTAGACGAGGCTGATTCACTAGACAAAATATATGACGGCTACCGCAACAGTCAAGAACGCTCCGAGAAATACTCACGACAGTTAGATCAAGCCCTTCAAAAAGCGAAAAACAAAACACTGCGGCCATCACGTTTTCTCACCGAATTAAAGCAGAGATGTTCACCTGCCCAGGCTACCGAGCTCATACAATTTTGCTTTGATGTGATCATGACCAATCAAACCATTACGGCTCCTGCACTTGAATTAATAGACAACATTGCCAAGACGACCCGTATTGATACAAAGGAACTGGAAAAGATACGAGATGACAGAATCATAAAGGTTGGCACTGGATCCGATTTTGACATACCTGCGGAACAATTTCTGGGAATTAATTCATACTGGAAGCCCCATAAAAAGATCAAACATCTTGAGTCAGAATTCCACAAATGGAACAGCAGACTCAATTTGGTGCGTGACGAGGATACGCGCGAAAATATTCAACGCATGCTAAATATGATTGGTGAGGCTCTTAGAAAATATAGGTGATTACAGACTCGGTCTACACCCCATTGAGATCTATCAGGAGAAGCCTATCATGAGAGTGCGTGATGCAATGTATCCCTCCTATTGAGTGGCAATTTTGTTTGGTCAATTATCCCCATGGTACCACAACTGCTATTCAGATTGCAAAAATGGATTGGACTTCGGATACGTATGAATAGGTCTCTGTTAACGGTGATCCTGTCCTACTGTAACATCTTGTAGAATCGAGATAGTCATTGGACATGATCATTTATGCGAAAGAGGGTGGATGATCTATCTGAACTTAACCCTATTTTTTCCTGAAAACAGGGTTAAGTTCAGCTACAGGAACCCCCAACTCCATCAAGATGCCAGCCTTTCCTTTGATAATCCAGCGTGTGAAGGGCTTGAAGATGGAATAGATCTTTTCCTTTTGTGGAATCGTCTCACCATCAAAGATCCGACGGGTAATCTGATCGGAAAAAAGTGCCATATCATTCAAGCAGAGCGAGATGTCCTGTCTGGCTTGCTGAATCTTATCCAACCTGTCCTGATCTTCGGAAGACGCATCTTGTCCGTTCAAACGAGCCTTGATCTGTTGCTCCTGTTCGGAGAGTTCTACAAGCATCTCTTTGGCTTTCTCACCCATCCGGTTACTATAGCTCAGAAACTTCTTGACCCATTGGAGTCGGTAGGCCGACCGGCGACCTTTTCGGGAAAACTGAAACAGTTTTTGTAGTTTCTCTATGAGATATTTCTGTTGTCTCCATCCAGTGACTTCAAACGCAAACGTAAGGCGAACACAGCTTCGGATCAAACATGCGGTCGACTTCCAGAGTAACGCCAGATCGGTCGGGTACGCTGCATTGGTCAGAGATACCTTGCTGTCTGCATGACACTTGAGCAGATCGCCAGACTGGTGACCGACTACCTGATGACCCACCTCAATGATCAACTGATTCAGTTTTTGCAATAAGATGGAGCTCACCAAGGTGATATTGTCGTGAAGAGCCTGCCCGGTATAGACCTTCTCATCCTTCGTACCATGTCCCATCATCAAACGCAGAACACCCATCCCATTGGCCTGGTAGCTCATCGATCATAGGTGCAATTCAACTCCTGTTTGAGAGCTACCAATAAGACCACAACCCAGACATTCATACCCGGCGACCACGATGTTTGCTGACCTTAGGGTTGTGGGTCTTCAACAACTCCCTCAACTTTTTACATGCGGCGTTATTGGTTAAGATGGACTGAATACCAAAGAGGAACGCGACAAAAGGGTCACGACTATTCAGATCAAGTTGAATGTCCTCAATAGGGACATGGTCCAGCGATAACTGGTGGGTAAAGAGTTGTCTCATCATCTATGAAAATATGTTCAAAAAAATCGCGAAGATGAGCACTTGAACGTGTCAAATATTGGCAAGTTTCGAATTTTTTGAGAATCATCAAACTTTTTTTAGGAATTACATACCTGAGTGCCGAAACGCTTGCACATGTGTGTGCTGATCACTAAGAACGCCATGTGCGAACATTATATACGCGCCTGTTGTTGAAAATCCTCCTACAGCCATATATCCCCCTTTTGTAGATGTATCCACCCATCTTCCCAGATGATCGTGCCCCCGCGAAGTATTTTCATGGTCGCGATGATATACGCGGCTTTTTCGCAGCCAGACTAAATCATTATGAGCACCTACGGGGTGGATCCATCATCCTTATTACAGGTGCACCCGGTGCGGGTAAATCCGCGTTGCTTACGGCTCTCTCCGATGATGCATCAAAGATGGGGTGGTGCGTAACGCCTGATTTGGCTCCTGCACAACTTGCAAGCCCTGCAAGGATGGCGAAAGTCCTTGGTGTGGAATACAAATCCCTTCACACTAGATCTGCACAGGTTGACGGGAAAGTATACAAACACACCTGGCAAAGCGAAAGAGAAAATGCACCCATGGTCACGGATATAATCCGTGACGCGGCCAGACCCCAACCCCTCCTACTGGTTTTAGACGAGGCACAACGTCTCCATACCCTTTCGGAGATACCCGAAGATAAGAAATCTGCGGAGGCGACGCTTGAGGCGATCCACAACGGGAAGATAGGACACCCTGTGGTTTTTCTCGCGGCTGGACTGGACACATCTAGAAATGCCTTTGGTGCACTTAGTGTATCAAGGATTACTGATCTAAACAGGGTCAGGCTTGGTCCTTTGGAGATAGAATCTGCGAAAGATGTCATTATCGCCTATGTGTATGGGGAATTCGGGTGCGATGTGCCCGATGACTGGATAGAGCCACTTGCTCAGCAATCACAAGGCTGGCCCCAACACCTCGTAGGTTATGCCAACGCAGCAGGGAACATATTAGCCCCCCTGCATCGGCCCCCATCCGCATCCGACTTAAAGGAGGTACTCGCAGAGGGGTGCAGTGCTCAGGAACGCTACTACAATGCCTGTGCCCATGATATAACCTATGGGCAACGCGAGGCGATCGCGAGCGTCTTTGCCAAAATACCCATTGGGGGCACCGTGCGGAAACGCGAGGTGGTGAATGCACTCTGCCAAGAGTATTCCACTGAATTGGCGGATGAAAAGTTTACACAGGCACTCTATCAAGGCATCCTTAACGAATGCGAAGATGGACTCTATGGCATCCCCATCCCCTCCCTGCACTCTTGGCTGGTACAAAAGTATGCGAAAGGGAAGTGGCGTGTTGGATCAGGCTTGGAGCGATGAGATCATACACACTCAGTTACCCAGTCATAAAGGGAATGAACAAGTCACAGTTGGCGGTGTTAGAGAAAATCAGTCCAAGCATTAAGCAACAAACAAAAACATGCTACTGGATTCAGGACTCATCCCTCCCGAAAAGCACGAGCCTGTAGAAGAACAGGCTTCGCCCCGCCCCTACGAGCCGTGACCGAGGCCCTGTAGCATTCTTCCGCGGGTGGGAAGAGATTAGAGCCAGATTCGCACCGTCCTGTCCGAATCCATCACCCTTACTGAGGGCACTACATTCCTTATCACGGCGGGGATGGTGGTGTAATAGTGCGTGTCCAAGGGCAGATGCTTGTCATTCCAAAATGCTTTCCCGCAAGCAGCTCGCTGGTTGGCATGGTGACACTCTAACGCATCATCTGGTGATGTGAATCGTACTTGTGTTGCAAGTACGGGTCGGGGTGTTTCTCAATCACGATGCCCTGCACCACATAGATGTAGGATGTCTGATCCCGCTCCATGTCTTGGGCTAGGCAGCGATCTGGCAATGAAATAATCAGCAAGGTGAGTATCGATAGGAGCGTTGGTTTCATGGTTGGTGTTTTACTTTTATGGATATCTTCACTGTGTCGTATTCCATCGTTGTAAGCGTGTCTCCTTTGTCCGAGATCACAACCCCGATATCTTCTTCGGAAGATGGGAACTTGTGACATCCGCAGTGCGCCCACTGCATGAGTTGCTTTGCTCTTGAGGCGGAAACGGATGCCCTCCGCCAGTCCAGCCATGTTGTGCGTGGCACTACCACGGCATTCTCGCCTTGTCTAAGCTGGACACCGCCCCAGTTTTCAATGTTTCGCTCTACGGTGTTGATCGTGAAGTTGCTTACTCGAACACAACGCTTGCACACACTACGCAAGGAATCCCTGCGGGCCACTCGTAGGGGGTCTGCTACGTATGATGTTGTCGACGGGGGTGGGGGGTCATTGAAATTAGGGCACGATGAGTTGATCGAATTGGTTGATCCCTGCAGTGAAAAGGAGAATCGGGCATTTCCATTCCCATACCATTGTAGAAGCATCTCGATATTGCCCCCTGCCTTAGCCAGTGGATGAGACGGGGGTGTTTGATGCCGATGTCTTTACTCCCCCAATGATGGGTCGCTCTGAGACTAAATTCAGATCCCCCATCTACCCGCGTTCAAATGGCGTGGGTATCATACCCATCGCGGGTATCCCCACCTGTCAAGTTAGGTGATGTGTTGAATCGAATCCACACAGAACCAGAGCAAGATACATATATAATTCCCCTTTTTTTTATGGAAAAACGTACTCCAGTGGCTTCTATGCACATGTTTGACGCGGTGCGGAAACTTGGACATCCAACTCCCCACAGAGAGCAGAAAAAAACGGAGAGAAAAAGAGAGAAAAACCAACCAGGGGGACTGGAGGGAGCTATTTATCGAAATTTTGGTATTTTCTGACGGGCACTATTTAAATGCAGAAAATCATATTGTGGTGAAGATTCTGATCTAACCAAACGAATCTTATGATTTACCTGTTGTTCACCCAAATGATATCATTTTTTGACATTGATCCTCTCTTGGATAACAGTCTCCATTATCCATATTGGAATACAATCAACTTCTATCAAAGTTCGTATAACCGTGATCATCATTCTACCACTGTACCCTTGATTCGATTGCTTTGTCTTTGTATTGCACTGATGGCCATGCCATGTATGGCACAGGAGTATGCGTTTTCTATTGCCCGTGTGAAATACAGCGGTGGAGGAGACTGGTATAGTGACGAACAATCTCTCCCTGAACTCTTGGAGCATGTTCAAATTCAGACGCTTGTGGATGTTGCTCCAACTCCTGAAATCGTGGAACTCACCACCGATCGCTTATTCACCTTTCCCTATCTGTATCTGACTGGACACGGCAATGTCGTTTTCAGTAGTGATGAAACGACTCGGCTTCGTCAATACCTTGAACAAGGTGGATTCCTTCATATTGATGATAATTACGGACTCAATGAGGCCATTCGCCGTGAAATGGCCAAAGTGTTTCCAAATCAAGAGTTCGTTGAACTGCCTTTTGATCATCCAGTCTTTCATTCCCATTACTCATTCCCAAATGGGCTACCCAAAATCCATGAACATGATGGTCAACCACCTCAAGGTTTTGGGTTATTTGACAGCTATGGACGATTGTGTGTGTTCTATAGTTATGAAAGTGATTTGGGGGATGGATGGGAGCCAGAAGCGGTTCATGACCTCCCGCCCGAGGTTCGTACCCGTGCCCTGCAAATGGGTACGAATATTTTAGTTTATGCTATGATGGGGGGCTGACCAATAACCTACGAATTAAACATTCCATGAATCATCTTGCATCACAAGATCCAGCAATTTATACTGCTATTGAGTGTGAAGTGGATCGGCAAAACTATGGTCTGGAGCTGATTGCCTCCGAAAACTTTGTTTCTAAAAGTATTTTACAAGCCCAGGGATCAGTTTTTACCAATAAGTATGCCGAAGGACTTCCCGGACGGCGTTACTATGGTGGATGTGAATTTGCTGATACCGTAGAGGATATTGCCCGTGATCGTGCGAAGGAGCTCTTTCAATGTGACTGGGTGAATGTACAACCCCACTCTGGAGCCTCTGCAAATGCTGCTGTATATCTCAGCTGTCTCAAGCCCGGTGATACATTTCTTGGACTGGATCTTGCACATGGGGGACACCTCACCCATGGGAGTCCAGTGAATTTTTCAGGAATCTGGTTTCATGCAGAATATTACGGTGTTGAAAAGAATGGACTCATCAATATGGATCATGTCCGCGAAAAAGCTAGGTCTGTAAAGCCAAAATTAATTTCCATTGGGGCCAGTGCTTATTCACGTGATTTTGACTATCAGGCATTTCGGTCCATCGCGGACGAAGTGGGTGCCCTGTTGTGGATGGATATGGCTCATCCTGCCGGATTAATTGCTGCCAGAGTACTCAACGATCCCTTGCCTCATGCCCATATTGTCACGACCACCACACACAAGACTCTCCGAGGCCCCCGCGGTGGCATGATTCTTATTGGTAAAGATGCTGAAAATCCATTTGGAAAAGTTGCTCCCAAAAGTGGACGTGTTCGCCGTATGAGCGAGCTCTTGGATTCTGCAGTCTTTCCCGGCATGCAGGGTGGTCCACTTGTACATGTCATCGCTGCCAAAGCAGTTGCATTTAACGAGGCACTAAAGCCCAATTTTGTCCAGTATGCCCGTCAGGTGCAAAAAAATTCCTCTGTGATGGCTGATTCATTTATGGACAGGGGGTATCATGTCATCAGCGGTGGAACCGACAATCATCTTATCCTCGTTGATTTGAGAAGTAAAAATATTACGGGGAAAGATGCGGAAATTGCCCTACAGTCTGCACATATCACTGTCAATAAAAACATGGTCCCCTTTGATGACAAAAGTCCTTTTGTCACCAGTGGCATCCGTCTCGGAACTGCCGCTTTAACGACGAGAGGATTTATGGAATCTGATATCCGAGAGGTCGTGGAGTTGATTGACCGTGTACTGACTGCCCCCACAGATGAAACCGTACAAGCTCGCGTAATTAATGAAGTTCGTGCACTCTGTGAGGTACATCCACTGTATGACTTTGTCATCGCCTAGTATCATCCTATTTGCCAATACCGGAGATCACTGAGATAAGGCTTGCATCATTATGGTGAAACTTTTGACTTGCGGCATACTGATCTCTCTTGAACCGAATATATCATGTTAGGTATACAGTTTTTTATTCAGTATAAATTTATATGAAGGGCGTAAATGAGGATCAATCCACCGTCTCCGATGATGATGGTTTAATTGCCGAGATCTATGAGATGGCGCTGATTGATGGTAAACACGAGAATCTCATTGATCCAACGGGTAATAAAATCGACTGGCTTCTAGATCTTAGACTCCCCCTCCTTGACGGCCGCGTTTCTGGCCGCTTGGGAAAACTGATTGCTGACCGTATGAGATCTGCAGGATATCGACAGGTCACTGGTTATGGATTTGGAGGAACTGCCATGGTCTGTGCAGCGCTAAATGTTGAAGGTCATCCTCCTCTGAAGGGTGGATTTGTGCGACCTCATCGAAAACCCCATGGTCGCCAGCTTTTAGTTGAAGGACCTCTTGATCCCCATGCCCCCGTGATACTCCTTGATGATTTACTCAATAGTGGTCAAACAGCTTTAAAGGCGATTTCTCAACTTCAAGGTGAAGGATTTCATGTAGCGGGATATTTTTCAATTTTCGAATACAACTGGGGACATGGACGCGAAAAACTTGAGCAAGCGGGGTTGTGGGTTGACACTTTAATGGAACTGACCATCAGTCAAAGTCATTCTGAAAACTCTGATTCGGTGTAGCCACATCAGCCCATGAAATTTAACTGGCGAAGCATCCTCAGACGCGGCAAGCCCCCTGCAACAACTGCCTCTGTTCAGGTAGCCGAAACGCAGGCTCTCACTGAACCGCGAGATGATTTTTTGCCAGAGGGCAGTGAAATGTCCTTTCTGGATCATCTTGAAGACTTAAGATGGACGATCATCAAAGGAGTTGGCGGGGTCTTGATCATGACGATCATCGCCGCCATCTTTAACGAATGGGTTGTTGATGTCATCCTTATGGGACCCGCCCGATCCGATTTTATTACCTATCAACTTCTGGGGCTTGAATTTACCGATCTTGTTTTACAAAACCGCACGGTTACCGGGCAATTCTTTGCATTTATTGGGATCGTCATGGCGGTCGGACTCGTGGCAGGATCGCCGATTCTCATCTATTATGTATGGAAATTCATAGAACCAGGACTTTATCCAAAAGAGAAAGCTGGAATGAAGTTTATTGCAGCGTTTGCCACATTCTTTTTTGTGATTGGAGTCTTGTTTGGTTATCTGGTTATTACCCCATTAGCCCTTAATTTCTTTAATAACTTTGTCATCTCTGATATCATCATCAATGAATTTGATATTACGCGATATTTTAGCAGTGTCACCTGGTGGGCATTTGGTGCAGGGCTCCTTTTTGAGCTACCAGTAGTCATCTATTTTCTTGCTAAACTGGGAATTGCAACTCCTGATCGACTTCGTAAGCTTCGCAAGTATGCATTTTTGGGTGTCTTCGTGATCGGCGCATTCGTCACTCCGGCAGATCCATTTTCTATGTTTGCCGCGGCGATTCCACTGTATCTGCTTTACGAAGGCTCGATTCTCGTTGCTTCATGGACAGAACGCAAGAGAATTCGTGAACTCAACAAGGTCTTTGATGACACCAACGAAACTCCCAAACATTCAGAGTAGAATCCTCAAACATTGCACAGCATAACGCAAGCCCCAACTACAACAAGTTGCTTACATTTGAATGATTCGGATACATCACATCTACACATGCATATTGCATAAGACTACGTAATCCAGAGCTACCATAATCCTCCCTAACTCAATGAATTTACACGACTGTTGAACGACAATCAGATTAATTTTTTTTGACTACCTTTTTATGAATCATATAGTCTAGTCAGTCTATCCACGATATCGTGCCCTTATAACCTTTTGTAATCGCCGTGTACAAAAACTCCCAACTATCTAAATCATACGACATAAACATGGAACTCACTTTTGATCTGAAGTACTTGGGTCTCCCCATTTTCTCTAATGCGTCTCGGAACAATCCGTCGCATCGCTGTTCAACTTGATCCACCAAAAATGCAAGCATGAGCAGACTGCAAAAGACTGTGGGTAGATGCATGTTACTGAGTCCAAGATGATGCTCAAAATGATCCTCCTCACTCTTGAGAGTATTGAAAGTTTCGCTATCAATGTTCCATTTTACCCGCCCCGCTCTCATGATCTCCATGAGATTTGCATCTTCAACCAGTAAATCAGTTACCCAAGAAAAGCGTAGTGTTTTGGGAGTTGGTCTCTTTTTCGTTCCTGCTTTTGTCTCCAAGCAGTCCAGAAAGTTGATCCGTACATCTGGATTGGATGCATTCAGAGGAACATTATTGTGGTATCTGAATCGATAATGGGGTCCATCGACATGCTTTATCTCTACCTCCTGCATTTCTTTGCTATTGTTCATATACTCTTGTATGAACTTGCGATCCCCTTGCTTCGCACCAAGAATGTATCTCAGATCAAGACGTTCTAAGTATGTGATATACGAGGCATTGGATGTAAGCCCGTCTTGAACGACAATCGTCTTCAAGTGAAGAAATTCTTGTCTGAAATCATCTATGAGCCGCCTGATGGCATTTTGATCTGAATGATTTTTCGTTGCTTCATCTTCTTTGGCGATCGCCTCTGGAAAAACTGGAAACACCCCTTTTAGGTAGGGGTGGACCAATGCAGCACAGACCATCTGATAAACGGAGGTTACACTCCCATCCCGGTGATGCTTGTTATGACAGTTAGGAAAATGAACTTGTTTTGACGAAAGAAACACCGTCCTATTGATGGAAAGCATCACATGATGATCTATAAATCTGAAGTCTTCCAGAACGTTTCCCCGTTGCAATTCGGCAAACACTTTCTTGAAAGCATCGCGTATGTGAAGAGGATTCAATTCATCAAGACGCTTACACAAGTCTGATATTAATGGCACATGATCCACCCCAAATAGATTCTTCATGTTCTGAGTGATCACTTGTTGTTCATTACGAAATATCCGGGCAAATTCAAGTAATGGAGGGGCCTTCAAGGAGAAGATCGCAAATGCTGCCATCAGGTCATCTGCGATAGGGTAGTCAAGATCAATTCTTGTTTCCTTGATCTCTCCAAAAGAATTGGAAATGATGTTGATCAAATTTGTCTTGCTTAAATGCATAAGAAAAGTCTTTTATTGAAAAGTATGGTCTGATCATCATGATCGTGCCAACGTTAGCACAAAGGGAGCCACAAACCAATCAAAATAGGAATAAGACTATCAATTACGTAAAACTGGACGCTTGAAACGATAGCGCAAGATGAGAGGATTGCCTAAATCTGTATCAGAAAGTAATTCAGGATCTACCTGGCCGTAGAGATATCCATATCCTGTTGCAAGTGGAACAAATGATGAGATCGTACTCACGCTGGCAAACTGTCCAATATTACTTGCAATACTTAATCCCATGTAAACGTATAGATCTTCGGCTCCCTTTGGTAGCCAGCGATCATTTATTGTGCGATATACTAACATTCGCGTATCGTCATCCAATGCAAAAATTCCATCCGTCGTGATATATCTGTTCCATTCCTTTCGTTTCTCTTCCTTAGACATAGTGGGCAATAGATCTCGTGGACGCTTTTCGTAAAATTCTGGGCGCTGTTGCAAAATGTCTTGTCTGGAATCTCATTTGAAAAGAAAAGTTTCAAACACAGGTCTCCCATCAACAAAAATGTGAAATTTTTGAGGGTGCGTAGTGCAATCAAGATGAATTTAGACAAGTACAGTGATATCTGTGGTGGATTGCTTTGGCGTACCTGGATGCGAATTATTAAGACCAATGTCATTCAACATGCCAATCTCATTTATGAGAGTCCTACGTTGGTAGGCTCTATCGTCTTATGGGGCATGAAGGCCAGACTGCTATCCTACAAGTTGATCTTCCATGAGCCATGGAGATAAGATTCAGATTGAGCATATCTGGCTACCCAGATCCGCAGGTATCCTCACAATTCACTACATTATGGTATCATGTAGTTTGTGCATTCACCGGGATCACAGGTGAGCTATAAAGTTGATCTGGATCGTATGTTACATCGTTCTTCCAGATGGTCCACATGACCACCAGTATTTTACGTTGTGTGTTGAATCGTGCGTTATCCTTATCATTGGTACGCTGTTTAGACGCTTCATAGAACAAAGACACCTCATTGGGATCTTTTGTTTTGATGGCATTCAACCAAGAGATATAACTCACGGATTTCAGGGGCCCCGACCCCGAACGGTCTAAGCATTTGTAGCCCAAGGACTTGCCCCCACTGCTACGTTCCCGGATGGCGAGTTGACAGTAGTTCCACAACTGTTGTTTGGTGTCAAATCGATGGGGAGTCCCAATAAATGCACTGAAGATGCTTGCTCCCACAATCCCAACCCCAGGAATACGTAAAAATTGTTGGATCTCTGGATAACCACTGCCTAACTGCTTAATCTTTGCGAGAACCACATCTCGTTCGGCTTCCGTAGCGTCCAGACGGTTGTAGATACGTTGAAGGACGAATCTTCGCGTTGGTGTCGGTAGAAGCTTCAGATAGTGCTCCCGATGTTTTTTGCTAAATACTTTAGTGCCTTTCACATCCACAACCCCCGCCTGACGGTATTTTGCTTTGATCTTCGACTTTAATCGAGTACAGTCATCACGAATATCCATATACTCCTTCACGACAATCTTAAAATCAATCCGATGATCGTCATCACCATGATAGACCTCAACATACTCTCCCAGCCGATACAATCGACACAAATCGACCGCATCCGATACATCGTTTTTGTTACCACGACTAATGAGTGCGTTGTGTTTTGGATCGCAAACAACTAACTCATCCACATGCGGAGATAAGATTCGGTGAATCCAGCCAGCCAGCGAAGACTCCTCCACGATCAAAGATTTTGTTTTCGCTGGAATTTTTTTCACATGGTGGATCAGAGCTTGCTCCGATGTGTCAAATGTCCGCGTTGAAACCACTTTACCCTTGTCATTGACGGTGGCCAAAGTACATGTGCGTGTGTGGGCATCCAGCCCAAGAAAAAGATGGTTGTACATGATAAAATAAGTCTGATGAAAAAGTTGAGTAAGGGCACAAGCTACGCACCCGCTTTTCATTAGACCTACAGGTATAGCATCCGTACTACCCAGATATGTAAAGAGTGGCCTATTACCAAAGCAATCAATATTTCTTCCCATATTCCACCTCGACCAGCATTGAGTACGGGATAATCTGGTATTTTAACGGGTATTTCGTCCAATTGATGAAGCTCAGAAGAGTAAACTGTGATGATAGGCGGAAGTATGGAGTCTATTCCCACAGGCAATGGTATTCCTAAGAAAAAAATAGAATCATTACTCGTACAAAAACCCATAGAAAGTCTGGGCAATCTTCGCGATGCCTTAATACATCGACCATCTATGCTTAAAACTGCTATGGCTCCACTGAGAGTCATTACAATCACCTTATCTTGGCCTAAATACCGTACCCCCCGATGGACAAAATTTCGGTGAATCGTCGGGCAGGCACTTTGGTATTGAATAGGCTCTAATATGGTCTCCAGATGATGAAAAAAGATGAACACTACTGCCCAGACCATCACCGACTAATAATTTTCCTACTTGATTGACATCCATCGTAGAAATCCCACTCATCATGATCAATGGATCCAAGCGTATCGTATCCGCGTGGTTGAATAGCTCATTGAATGGTACAACGGGAGCCTCAACGATTTGGCCCGATTCTGGGGTATTGTCACATCCAGCCCACAACACAGATAGAAGTAGTAGTAATCTATTCCAAAACATGGTCTTGCTACTTAGATTCCAGTATTCGTCAACGCTGACTCTCTATCGAAAGATAACCATATTCATTGTTAGTATTCCCGATAGTAACCTTCAATACTCCTCTCAACTGCTATGGATGGATTCAAGATAAAACATAAAAACCAAGTACTCTGACTGTTGGCTTATTTTCACCGGTGAATGGTTTTGATACAGCACCACGAATGCATGAGCTGAAAGAATACCGAATCAACATGGGATGTTGCAATAGCAGATGCATCTGCCGTACTCCCAAAAATACTGTTCTTGTAATTGCTATTGATGAAGCAAATTCAAATGCCCTGCAACCCATATTAGTGTGCGTATGCCAAGCCCTCCACAGATCAGCGTCACGGCAATTCCAAGTCCATAGTACCAGCGAGGGATCGACAGGGTTTTTTGTTTCATGGATAAATACAATACAAAAACGGCAATCATGGGTAGTAGCAATCCGTTGGCAGCCTGAGCGGCAATGATCATTTCCAATGGGTTACGTCCAACAAGAGAGAAGCCCATTCCAGCCACCAAAACAGACATCCAAACGATTCGAAATCTCATATGACTTGTATCATCTGGCCACCCGAAAATTTCACGAACCCCACATGCTGCTGCCAATGGTGCAGTGATGGCTGATGTAATGCCAGCGGCAAAGAGCCCAACTCCAAACAACACCTCTGCAAATGGACCAGCGACAGGTTGAATAACTGCTGCAATGTCTGCTACCGATGAAATATCGTCCGAGTCAAGAGCTGCACCTGAAATCAGGATCGCCACTGAAATCAAACCCCCAAGTGGCAGAAAAATTGCCATACCCGTTAACTCTCTACGCCACGCAAATCGTGTATCAACCCCAATCCAATACTTCTTTGCCGCACTTCCATGTAAGAATAGATTATAAGTGACGACGGTGGTGCCGACTAAGGCTATGGTGCGAACCCATCCACCTTCTGGTATGGTTGGAGTCATCATCCCCCGTAATACGGCTATCCAATCTACGGGTACAAAACCAACAGTGATGACGAATACCATACTCATCAATCCAATCAAACCCGCCAGTAATCGTGTGATACTTTCTAACTGTAACAGAAGAGCTGAGGCGGCTAATCCACCAATGAAAAAGATGACGATCCAATGCGGTAACTTAATCAGACTACTGAATCCCGCGGCAGCCCCAGAAATATTACCCGTCTCAAAAGCGGCGGTACCTATCCAAAGCCCCAATACAACCAGAGGAATGACAATCCATCGTAGAGGCGAGTCCTGCGTATACTGACGTAACCCTTCACCCAAACCCATACCCGACAGAATACCTGCACCAGCCGTGAATGACTGAAGGATGAATGTAGATCCCACAGAAAAGAGTAAAACCCAAATCAGGGCATACCCAAAATCAATCCCAGCGGTAGCACAGGTTAAGACGGTGCCAGGGCCCACAAAAGCTGCAACGACTAGTGAGGATGTCCCCAGCTGCAACCGCTGGCGATTCATGATGGTAGATTCCTAAGAAATCGTCCAAGTATCTGCGGCATGCAATAACTTGTCAAGATCGCCAGATCCTCGCTTTTGAGTGACCTCATTCACCTGATCCTGAAGCATCTGCTCATAGGTGGGACGCTCCTCACAATAAAAGACACCAAACGGCCGCGGCATACTTGGTTGCTGTGACATCCGGCTGACGATTTCTGCAAGTTCAAGACTGGTTTCGTCGTAGACAATGGCATCATCAACAGATACATCTCCATCGTTGAGATCAAACACTTCTGGACGAAAACCATCCAATCGAATCCCTTTGGACTCTTTGGCAAACAACATAGGCTTGCCATGCTCTATAAAAATGGAACGGTCAGGCTTGGTTGCCTTTTCTGTAAATTCAAAGAAGGCACCATCATTGTAGATGTTGCAATTCTGGTAGATCTCAACAAACGAAGTGCCATGATGTGCATGAGCTCGCTTCAGAATCTGTGTCAAATGCTTGACATCTCTATCCAGCGTACGTGCTGAAAAAGATGAGGATGCACCAAGACTGAGCGAAATAGGATTAAATGGGGGTGATACCGACCCAAAGGGGCTGCTTTTGGTTACCTTTCCAATTTCACTGGTTGGACTAAACTGTCCTTTGGTGAGCCCATAAATCTGATTGTTGAACAATAAAATCTGCAAATTCACATTCCGCCTCAATATATGGATCAGATGATTCCCTCCGATGGACAGGGCATCACCATCTCCAGTGACCATCCATACATCAAGATCCGGTCGGGAGGCTTTCAGTCCCGTCGCAATTGTAGGAGCACGGCCATGAATGGAATGCATGCCATAGGTTTCCATGTAATAGGGAAAACGACTGGAACAGCCAATGCCACTAATAAACACAACCTTTTCTCGTTGGACATCAAGTTGGGGCATCAGCCGTTGCACGGCAGCTAAAATGGCATAATCTCCACAGCCTGGGCACCATCGTACGTCCTGATCGCTTGAATATGCCTTACGATCAATTTTTGATTTGGATGGTCCAGAAATGCGGGGGCCTCGCCCCGGTGGGCGAGATGGCTTTCTCATGGGTGGTAACGTTGGCATTAATCACATTGATTTCATGTGGTCCACAGCGGCATCAACAATCTCACTGGCCTTGAATGGTTGACCTTGAATCTTGTTAATCGACGCAAATGGTAATAGAAATTGATCTCGTAGAATTTTGACCAGCTGTCCCTTGTTGATTTCAGGGACGATATAATGATGGTACTGACTCAGGACACTACCTAAATCAGATGGTAAGGGATTGATATGTCTTAACTGCACGGCTCCAGTTGTGAATCCTAGACCGCGTAACCGATCCACTGCTGTCTTAATAGCACCTTCTGTGGATCCCCATCCAATGATAATCAAATCCCCTTGGGTGTCTCCATACACCGTTAATGGATCAATAAAATCAGCCACCTTCTTCACTTTCTCCGCACGCAGATTGGTCATGAACTCATGATTCTGGGGATCATACGAAACCGAACCTGTTTCATGCTCTTTTTCTAATCCACCTAACCGATGCTCTAGTCCAGAAGTTCCCGGTTTTGCCCATGGTCGAGCTAAGGTATCGTCGTTGCGTAGATAAGGTAGAAACACCTTCTTATCATCTACCTGACGGTTCGGCTTGGTTGCAAATGGCACTGGGAATTCTTCCAGATCATCTGTAGAGGGAATAAGCCATGGTTCAGCACCATTGGCCACATAGCCATCAGCTAGTAAAATCACTGGTGTCATATGGCGAACCGCAATCCTGCATGCTTCATAGGCTGCATGAAAACAATCACCGGGCGTGGAGGCAGAAATCACTGGAAGCGGAGACTCACCATTGCGGCCATACATCGCCTGCAGAAGATCACTCTGTTCTGTCTTGGTTGGCAATCCGGTGGATGGTCCACCACGTTGAACATTTATGATGACCATCGGCAGTTCGGTCATCACCGCCAAGCCAATCCCCTCCGCTTTGAGCGTTAACCCTGGCCCACTCGTTGCACAGATGCCCAAGTTACCGCCAAAACTCGCCCCAATCGTTGCTCCAATCGCAGCAATTTCGTCTTCAGCCTGAAATGTTTTCACGCCAAAATTTTTATATCTGCTCATATGATGGAGTAGATCAGAAGCCGGAGTAATTGGGTAACTACTATAGAATAGTTCAAGTTTGCTTTGCGTACTTGCAGCAACGAGTCCTAGTGCGAGAGCTTCAATACCACGGATCGCACGATAGATACCCGGTTCCAATTGAGCGGGTGCTACACGGTAATGAACCACAAAATCCTCGGTGGTTTCTCCATAGTGAAATCCCTTTTTGAGAACATGCGTATTCGCCTCCAGAATCTCAGGGCGGCTGGCAAATTTTTGAGATAACCACTCCAGAGCCGGTTCTATGGGACGCGAATAAAGCCATAAGGTTAACCCCAGGGCGAACATGTTCTTGCTACGGTCAATCACTTTTTTATCCAGCCCAAACTCTTTTAGAGCGTCTTCGGTCATCCGGGTTACTTCAACCTCAAAGACCTGATAATCCTTCAATAAATGTTCATCTTCCAGTGGATTGACTCCATTGTACCCCGCAAGTTTGAGATTATGGGGCTTGAAAGCACTCACATTGACGATGATCGCCCCTCCCCGACGAACTCTGGAAAGGTTGACTTTCAGTGCGGCTGGATTCATCGCCACCAACAGATCTACTTCATCTCCTGGAGTCCGAACATTCACGGATCCAAAGTGCAATTGAAAACCGCTCACACCGTACGTGGTACCAGCAGGGGCCCGGATTTCCGCAGGAAAATCGGGAAGTGTTGAGAGATCATTGAGAGCAAATGCGGTGGCGAGCGTAAATTGACTGCCAGTGAGCTGCATTCCATCTCCCGAATCACCTGCAAAAAGTACAGTCGCTTCATTGAGAGACCGTAGTGTCTTTTCCCCTTGAAGAGACACGGGGGAGTCTTCGTTCATATTTCTATGCGAGTCAGATTGATCCATTGATGCAGTTCAACCCTCTGTGTGTTATCGTGTTGCAGTTTCTGTCATGCAGTGAACCTCCTAACGCAGGAGTTGTCCAACACTTGATGACTCTCCACGAGTCAAGTATGTTAATTACAGACTCCAAAGCATAAACCAGTCACCATGCTTTGGATGTATTGGATACGATTTCCTTCATTGACTATTTGAGTATATATTGTGGGTCATCAACTCATCCTACTTTTTCACTCAGGTTGCACCTGATCTTGATAAGATCTTTCGTGTGTGAGTCACCGTCATCAATTTGCAATCCTACGATACGATAATCATCATTAGATTTGTAGACGGTGTTTGATGGAATTTCTGAATCACTCTTGAACGATACGGTTAACGGGGGCTGGGTGATAGCAGATTATTTCAGTACATACATGTTTTAGGAAATTTTCGTATCTTAGTATATTCAAGACTTATGAAAGGGCTTCCATGAAACAAGTTCTTTCATTACTTGTTAACGCATCTGACCACGTAAGACCTTATTCTTGTAACTTGATTCAATGATTGAGAATGTTTCTACCTTTAGTGATTGATCACATAAACTTGTCTCTTTCATCTCTTGGTTTTTCACTTAATTGTGGATTAACGTGTGCATTATCTTTGGTTGATGTGCTTTCTTCATAATAACCATAACTAACACTTTAATACTATGCTAAAATGCTTACTCACAAAGTTTAGCGTATGCAGTTTCTGCATGCTTTTAAGCTTGTCCGTCATGGCAGTTGAGTTCGTACATGCACAGGAGCATGTTGTCTCGGGCACCGTGATGTCTGTTGCAGACAATGAACCCTTGCCTGGTGCTTCTGTCGTCGAAACAGGAACCTTAAATGGTACGGCTACGGATGCGGATGGCACCTTTATTTTGGAAGTTTCAAGCCCCGATGCCTCTATTACAGTTACATTTGTTGGCTTCCTGAGTCAAACAGTGGACATTGAGGGGCAAGATAATTTGACCATTTCTTTAGAAGAGGATACCGGATTGCTAGAAGAAGTGGTTGTGACTGCTGGTGGAATTGAGCGTAAAGAGCGTGCACTGGGATATTCGGTTACCGAAATCGGTGGTGAGGATTTACGAGAATCCCGGGAGAATAACGTTGCAAATTCACTCTCAGGCAAGGTAGCTGGTGTCGTCGTTACCAAGCCTGCCACTGGCCCCGCAGGATCTAGCCGAGTGATCATTCGTGGAGCATCCTCTCTTGGTGAAGACAGTCAGCCTCTTTATGTGGTAGATGGCGTTCCCATTGATAATACAACCCTTGGGAGTGCTGGAATGTGGGGAGGTAGCGATGGCGGAGATGGAATCGGTTCCATTAATCCCGACGATATTGATAAAATTACCGTTCTTAAAGGTCCATCAGCTGCTGCACTCTACGGGACTCGTGCCAAAAATGGTGTCATCCTGATTACAACCAAACGTGCTACACCCGGACTCGGATTGGGTATTGAATTTTCAAGTAATACTACTTTTGAAAATGTCCTCGTCAAGACGGATTGGCAAAACGAATATGGTCAAGGAACTCGTGGTGCGAAACCCACATCTGTGGATGAGGCTCTTTCAACCGCGGATGTTTCTTGGGGACCCAGATTTGACGGAGCTGAAACCATCAGTTGGGATGGATCTATGCAACCCTATGCTTTAGCATCTGACCCAGTGACCTCATTTTACAATACTGGACTTACCACGACCAATAGTTTAGCACTGACGACTGCTAATGATGTTAGTTCGTTAAGAATTGGATTGTCTCATTTGCAGAATGATGGAGTAAGCCCAAATTCTGGAATCACACGATCCACCGTTTCACTGCGCGGATCCTCTAAATTCGGTCCACGATTAACTGCTGATGCAAAGATCAATGTGATTCGCGAATTTGTAATCAATCGTCCTCGGCTCAGCGATTCCCCTGGAAATGCCAACTACTCAGTCTTCCAATTAGCCCGGAATATTGATGTTACATCTATGAAATGTCCACCTGAGGAACCCGACTGTACCGAGTATGGACAGGATGTTGATGGCCGTGAGCTTCACCGTGGTCTATTTGGGAACGGTTTTCAGCAGAATCCATACTGGGCAGCTCATCAGTATAAGAACTCGGACACAGACCTACGCCTCATTGGATTTTTATCTCTTGGATATCAATTTGCTGAAGGCATTCAACTCAGGGGGCGTTTTGGTGGAGATACCTACTCCACTCGGCGCACTCAGTTGACTCCGTGGGGCACTGCTTATCAACGCAATGGATCTCAGAATGAATCTGAAATCAAAATTACTGAGATTAATACCGATCTATTATTGACAGTTGACCGTCAACTCACGAGTTCCGTCGGGATTCAGGCTACCGCTGGTGGAAACATCCTATGGCGAGAGCGTGAAGATCTCAACCTCAACGGTAGAGATTACAGTGTACCTGGCCTTGAAGTTGTCACGAATGTAAATTCTCGAAATTATGGTTTCGGTTATAGTGAAAAGCAAATCAATTCACTTTATGGATCAGCCGAGATTGCCTATAATGAGTGGCTCTATCTTACCATGACGGCCCGAAATGACTGGTCCTCTACTCTTCCTGTGGAGAATAACAGTTACTTTTATCCCTCCATTGGGGTCAGTGTCGTACTTACGGATGCTCTCAACATGCCACAGTTTATTAGTTTTGCCAAAATCCGTGGTTCATGGGCTCAGGTGGGTGGAGATACCAATCCATATCAGTTGGCACTTACCTATACACTCGGAGCTTCTCATTTAGGTCAGCCTCAAGGCCGTATTGCTCAGGGTAATATTCCACTTGCAAGCCTCAAACCCTCGCAAACTACGGGGATTGAGTTTGGGGTTGATTTTCGGTTTATGGACAATCGTTTTGGTATTGATGCAACCTACTATTCTGAGGTTGCTACCGATCAAATCTTATCAACAACCATCTCTAACTCATCTGGATTTTTCAGTCAAGTCATTAATGCTGGTGAGATTACCAATGAAGGAATTGAAGTTCTTCTGACAACAACTCCTGTGCGTCAGGGTGACTTGCGTTGGAATTTAGATTTCAACCTGTCACGTAATCGTAATCAAGTTGTTGATCTCGTTGAAGGACAAACTTCTCTGGTGTTAGGCGAGAGCCGTCATCGCGGAAATTTTGTCACTGCCGATGTTGGAGAACCTTATGGAACGATTAAGGGGCGAAAATATCTACGCCAAAATGTTCCAACTGGTGATGATGCTACTGATTGTGATTCTACAGGGCCTATTGTTCACGATGCCGAAGGGTTGCCCATGCGGACCTCAAGTCTTTGTATTTTAGGAAATGGTTCACCTGATGTGAGTGGCGGGATTCGTAGTTCATTACGTTATCGGAATATCTCCTTCAATATGCTGTTTGACTTGCGTTTTGGTGGAGATCTCTTCTCGGTCACCAACAGTGCTGGCTATTCCAATGGACTTCATAAACATACATTGCAGGGTCGTGAAGACGGATATGTTGTGGGCGATGGTGTCAATCCAGAGGGACAACCCAATACTGTTCAGGTGAATCCCCAAGACTACTTTAGTCGTATCGGTGGAGGAACGATTGGTGAGGAATTCATCTATGATGCCAGTTTTGTTAAACTCAGGGAAGTCCAAGTGAGTTATGTGCTACCAACCCGTTTGTTTGCACGCACACCGATCAAGTTTGCTTCTCTTTCTTTGGTCGCCAGAAATCTTTGGCTCATCCATAGTAATGTAGATAACATTGACCCTGAATCTCTATATAATAGCACGAATCGGGGCATTGGACTTGAGCATTCTGGCGTTCCGCAGACCAGAAGCATTGGATTTAACTTAAATGTTCGGCTTTAGTCGCTGACAAATAGACAACTATACTAAAATGACTCAATTAAAACGACTTTCATTATTTGCCGTTGTGTTGACTTGTTCTATCCTAATTGCCTCCTGTGATTCTGGCTTTGAGGAAATGAATGTCAACCCAACGCAGGCCGATCAGATCAACCCGGATTTTAAGCTCACCTATATCCAACTCCTTACCAGTGGTGGGCGTTATGAAAACTGGCGAACAAATCTGATCTACAGTTCTACGATGATTCAGCACTTTGCTACTTTACCTGGATTCTGGGCTGGTGATAAGTATGGATATGTTGGATCCTATTCTGCAGCATTGTGGGATCGCTACTATGAAAATGCGGTTAAGAACATTGAGGATCTTCTGGTTCAAACCGCTGAGGATCCTGAAATGGCAAACATGCATCATATCACCAACATCATTGCTGTCATTGGCTATCATCGACTGACGGATCTCTACGGTGATATTCCATATTCTCAGGCAGGGAAAGGTTTCACGGAGGGGATTACTCAGCCTGTCTATGATGCACAGTCCTTTATTTATCCAGATATGCTTGCTCGATTGGAAGCGGCTGCTACTGGACTCAATGCCAGTAACCCTACGTTTGGTGATGGAGATCTGATGTATGGGGGAGATGTTGATCAATGGAGGAAATTAGCCAACTCCCTCATGCTCCGCTTGGGGATGCGCCTCGTTAAGGTTGATCCTGGTGCTGCACAAAGCTGGGTTCAAAAAGCCATTGCTGGAGGAACCATGGAGAGTAATGACGATATTGCTTACGTTCCGCATGGTGCTCCCCCCAACACAAGGAATGGAAATGGTGAAGTCTTCGCAACCGATGGTTCTCCTCGAATGAGTGAATTTTTCGTAAATTGGATGCTTGACCATGATGACCCACGGCTCTTTGTCTATGGACAGACTCCTATTCCTGGTGCCGATGCAGTTGGAATGCCCAATGGCAGAGTCACGGGTGGCTCAAATGCCGATTTTGGCATAGAAAATCACTCCAGTTGGGTTCCATGTCAGACAGAAGATGATGATGAACTTTGTGGAATGAATGTGTACATGGTTCCCAATGATGTGATCAAGGATGTGGATGATCCTATGTTCTTGATGACCTACGCTGAGGTTGAGCTTCTCAAGGCAGAAGCCGCTGTACGCGGATGGCACAGCGGTGATGCCGCAACGCATTATGCGAATGGTGTTCGTGCTGCCATGGAGTATTTAGCCATGTATGGGGATGCAGCTGCCATTGCAAGTGATGATATTGATGCATATTTAGCTGCCAATCCATATGACGCTTCAAAAGGGTTGCAGGTGATCAATGAACAGATCTGGGCGGCTGTCTTACTCAATGAGTATGAAGCTTATGCTAACTATCGTCGAACGGGATTCCCAGAACTTACACCGATCAACTTCCCCGGTAATCAGGCAGGAGGGCAAATTCCACGTCGTCTGAGGTATCGTGAAAATGAAGCAGTGGCCAATCCTACGAATTACGCTGCGGCTATCTCTGCTCAGGGGCCGGACGAATTCACTACACGTATGTGGTGGGATAAATAAGTTTTGTTGTTGGTTGATTGAATGGGGTACCTGCTCATGCGGGTACCCCATTTTTTTTGCTCTATGCTACATAACCGTCAATCATGGATGGATGAACATTTCTTAGAGCCAGCCATCCTCATCTCCTCTTCCATGAATGATTCTGACTCACCAATAGAAGACGGAGAAAGTCATAGACGCTAAACAGATTTCATCTACTTAATTCCTATCCTGAGAGTACTCAATGAATGGACTGTTCAAATCTTCAAGGAGAAAGCCTTCCCGACTGCGGCCAGTCACTTTTGCAATGTGCCGCACACGGCGTGCTTTACCAAAGCCAGCAATTACAACCACTATGTGCACAGCCTGCAATACAAGATGATGCTGATCAATGCCATGGGCTCCCACGCGGGCAAGGTCACTCAGTCTCTGCAAGGCTTTGCCGACATCTTCACCATGAACCGTAGCACATCCACCGGGATGTCCAGTGATCCATGCATCAAGAAGATCCTTGGCGGAGCCATCACGCACTTCACCAACAATAATTCGGTTCGGTGTGGCACGGAGGCTAAATTTTAATAATTCAGCCATCCCAATCTCTGGGGTCGTTAACAGTTGAAGAGAATCTGTAGATTCTACGGCAAGTTCAGAAGTATCTTCAAGTATAACAACACGCTCTTGAGGAAACGATTCAACAATGGCTTTCAGGATTGCATTACAGAGCGTTGTTTTTCCACTACCCGTAGGGCCTGCAACCAAGATGTTCTGTCGTGACTTGATCGCATGGATCAGGATTAAATACTCCTCTTGGGTTAACATGGCATCGTCCACATAGTCACGCAGCGTGGGAATGATGCGACATGGTTTGCGGAGATTCAATGCTGGTGCAGATGTTATTGGGGGAATAAATCCTTGAATCCGGCACTTGCCAAGATCCACCTGTGAGATCGCAGCGGATAAAGAAGGATGTTTGCGGTCAAATCGATTGGAGGTCAGAGATGCGATCATACGAAGAAAGGCCTCCACATTTTGTGGAATTAAATGGATGGCGGTGAAGACTCTTTCTCCAGATGCTGTGATGGTACGCACGAACCCATCTGGATTGATGTAGATCTCTTCAATCGTTGGATTCTGAATGAGATCAAGTACTTCATCACTAAGATACTGTCGGATCAAGCCAGTCAGTCGCTTTGAATTCACAACTTTTCCAGAATAGAATAAGGTGAAACTCCACATGGAATCGGACCATAATATCTGCTGTCGTAACTCAGTTTGTGATGTATGCTGAGCAAAAAGCACTGGCCCTCTTTCAGGATATGCGTACCTATTGCATTCGGCAAGCGTTTTCCTCTTTGGTCATGTGTATGGATAGGAATGTTAAAACTATGGTGCCCCTTGACGTGAATCATCTTTTGGGTGACCACAACGGTATCTCCATGCAGTGCAAGGACGGGTTTGCCAATTCGGGTTGATCCTCCCGAACAGGTTCCATGACGCAGGTATCCCCGCTCAACAGAGAATTTACTGATTTCTTCTGGCAAACACAGGCGAATCACATCTCCCCGCTTGAGAACCTGTACCTTCTTCATGTAATAGAATCCAAGGGGAAGAGATGTGGATGTATTCACGAATAGAGGCAGACTCTTCTGGTTGATCGGTAGACCGTTCATACAGAGGGCCGTCACAATGAAGATCGCCACCACCATACAACCCAGACACAGAAGCTTGAACAGCGGCTGCCGGCTCATTCGTTAATGGATGTAAAATCCCCCAGACGGTATCCAACCCCATGTACCTTGAGAATATGTTTGGGGTGTAATGGATCCTCATCCAGTTTACATCGGAGTGCATAGGCATGTCGATCGATGGTTCGAGTTTTCAAATCGTGTGGGACTCTCAAGACCCATACATTGAATTCCGATCTGGAAACAGCATGGCCTTTACGGAAGGCCATATGACGCAGAACATCCCATTCCAGTGGGGTCAAGTGTACGAGGGTTTCATCTTGATATGCAGTACGGGTTCTGAAGTCACAGATGGTTTTCCCGACTTGGATTTTCGTGGGTTGATTACCGCCATAATGGATGCGCCTGCAGATGGCTTTGGCTCGTGTCATCAGTTCATGGGCATTGAATGGTTTACCCATATAGTCATCTGCTCCTGCTTCTAATCCACGAACGCGATCGCCAACGGAATCACTCCCCGACACGATGATCACGGGAAGATGACAACCAAATTCTCGTAACTGCTGTACCAAGGCAATTCCATTCATTCCCGGCATGGTTACATCTACGATAGCTATATCGAGAAGATCTTCATATTGGATCAGGTGTGCGGCATCATGACCATTATTGATGATGGTCACTTCTGCCCCCTCTTTTTCAAAGACGCGTCCGATGGCTCTGGCGATTGCATCATCGTCTTCGGCGATGAGCACTCGGGAAAGTAATTCTGGGCTAGATGTATAGTTCATGATTGGTCTTGATGAAGAGGTTCTTGGGAAGAATAATGCGGATCACGGTTCCGACTCCAGCCGTGCTGGCGATTTCGATACGTCCACCGTGAGCATGAATGATGTCCTGAACAATCGCAAGCCCCATACCGCTGCCGGGAACTGTGGAGTTCCCTCGAAAATGAGGCTTGAAGACATGGGGCAGTGTTTGGACGGGAATCCCGCAACCCCGATCCCTTACTCGGAGCTGAAGCCCTTCGGACTGCAGCTCAGCGGCAATCACGATTTGAGTGGGCTGACTGTATGCAATCGCATTATCAAGGAGGTTGGTTAACACGCGGCCCAGAGCTGGTCCATCTCCTCTGATCAGCGGCAGCTCTTCGGATGCAAGGAGCACGAAGGTATACTCTGGATGCAGTTTTTCATAGATTGATACGGTGTCAAGGAGTAATGCCGTAAGGTCAACATAATCATCCCCTACTGATGGACCGTTATGTTCAAGTACACTACGTGTGATGTGCACAAGCCGGTCAATTTGATCTGCAATGACTTCATGACATGCATGGCGTTCGGGGTCATCCAATTTCATGCTCCGTATCCGGTCATTATAGAGTGCGATTGCACTGAGGGGTGTTTTCATGTCGTGAGACAGACTGGCAAAGTGGGTTTGAATCATGAGTACAAGTTAGGTTGAGGGTTCGTGTGAAAGCCAGAGGGGACATTCGTGAAGTCGTGCTGTAATGTGAGTCCTCTGATTATGATCAGTGATTGAGTGCATAACGTTTGCAGACAGAGATGTCCAAGTCGCTCCCAGCTCCGAGAGCATTGACCTCGCTTCTGAAGGCTAAAGCCAGACAACTGTGCTTTAGCCCTAAAGACAATCCTATAAGCAGTACTTTTTTCCATGAATAAGGATACAAGAATGACTCTATTCATGTATAAGATACGATAAATACATTAAAAGTTATATACTTTAACAAATAAAACATATTTATTCTACAATTACATTTGTAACGTTATGGATACGGTTCATTCATGAGGAGAAGTATCTATGCTTTTCGGGTGTATGTTATGACCGTTTTTGAGAAGTTGAAACATCTGTGAATGGTGACCTATGATGGCTTGGTGGTTATGTGTACGATTGTATGGATCGGAGGTATTGAATCAATTTTTTAGGGATGCGTGTAGATATTGATCGTTTATTGATCTGCGAGAGTTTTTGATGATCAGATTGTGATTGATCTATGGATGGGAAATGAGGTTTTTTTGATCTTTCATTCATATCGTATATTCACGATATTCTGCTCACTGTGTAAAGACGCATATCACTGCTATGAAATCTCTCTAGTCACCTCTGAGGTACAGATTCCGTAGCACAGCACATACCATTACATGTTGATCAAGCATCTACAGCACTACGTAAAATAGCTTGTGGGCAGGTTGTAGCATCATCCATTACATGAATAGGATCTGGCAGGTGAAGCAATCCATAAGAGGATTGTTTGACACAGAGATGGTATGGCTTACATGCAACACTGAATTAGATTCTACCACGATATGCAGATGCCCATTGCTGAATCGTCAACTATGCGTTGTAGAACTACGGTCGTAAAACATACAATTGAGAACAAAATTCTATCTGGCGATTCTCGTGAAGCTATAAAGAGGATTTCCGCTCAGTCAGTGGATCTATCGCTTTGGTCTCCGCCCTATTTTGTGGCAAAATCATACAAACGTAATTTAGGGTTTGAGGATTGGAAATCTTTGATCAAATCTGTCATTGGTGAACATACACGGGTGTTAAAATCTGGCGGGTTTCTGGCCGTAAATATCGGTGACATCCTCTGTTTTTCTGACCCTGATATGCCACGATTTCAAGCCGAAAATGTCAGGGGCAAGAGGAATCGTGTCACGATTGAAGAAGTACTTTCCATGCGTCAACAATACCCCGATGCCAATCGCTATCAGTTGGCTGAGTGATTGGATTGTAGCGAGCAGACCGTTCAGCACAGGATAGAAGGCAACAATGTTCATGGAGGTAAACAGTGTTCATCAACAAAGGTGAAGCTTACCGGGCGTATGGTTGCCGATCGGGCTGAGATGCTAGGACTCTATCTCTATGATCATCGAATTTGGCCCAAAATCCTACATGGCAAAATAGCCAGTGGCATTCTAACAGTTACCGTGCTGTTGATGAGTTTGAACATGTTTACATTTTTTGGCGTCCAGATGTTATCCAGTATGATAGAGCGTTTAGAAAAAACATGAATGGTCAGAATGGGGATCTTGAGAGGTTTGACACATACGTTCTGTATGAAAAAATGGATGTCATGAGGCAGAGTTCCCCGAAGAATTAGCTCTGCGAGTGATCATATTGTTTTCTCCAAGCGGAGGTTTAGTATTTGATCCTTTTGTTGCTAACAAATTGGGATGCAAATGGCTTGGCATTGATATGGTCCCTGAATATGTTGAAATGGCTATACTCCGAATAGATGACGCTTGGAGAATTGGAGATATTAGAACGCATGACTTTTGAAGTGGTCGTGCAGGATAGAACCGATTATTTACAAGAATCCGTTGTGGTGTTTCGTGAAGAGCAAAATTTAGAGTGATAGTGCTCAAGACATATGCGTGAGGCTATTGGTTGGGGAATTATATCCCAAACTGGGGCTCATCTTATGGGATGTTGTATATTCGGGGAAACTGTCATTACTCATTTAGCTGGGGACACTATACATATGCCTTCACATACGGTGACGGTTTGGGTTTGAAACCAGTTTGTTTGATGTGATCTTCACACGTCAAGCGGTGATTCTGAATTACGACCCTGCCAAGATTCTAATTCACTCGGTACATGGAACAAATCTATATAAGATTTATTTAAGCAATGAACTAACTAACATTCTTTCCCTCATGGAACATACATCAACATCTTCACCAAGTTTGCAAACCCGTGTTTTGCCTTGTTGCGAAAGTGGATGAAAAACGGATCTCTGAATGAAACAGAAACCCACGAACTTATAGAAATTCAGAGGGAAATTCCAACCGCTTCAGTTCAATCTGAACTTAATTCTTTTAAGAGTGTCGTTAACACTCAGCTTGTTTCCATCAAAGAGTCGCAGGACACTCGGTTTGATTCCATGGACAAACGGTTTGATTCCTTCAAAGAGTCGCAGGATACTCGGTTTGATTCCGTAGACAAACGGTTTGATTCCATAGACAAATGGTTTGATTCCTTCAAAGAGTCACAGGACATACGGTTTGCCATCATACTTAAATGGCTCAAAATTACATCAGGTATTGGTATATCTGTGCTCTTAGCTATGGGTGGCTGGTTGATAAGATTGTTGATCATAGGTGCTTCTTAACCATCATAGTTTTCCCACTCTTTAGGGCACCACTTATTGCCCTCTTCTTCAAGTAACTGATTCACTTGTTCTAGTTGGTCATCTATACCATGCAGATCAACCCCGTTTCTATCTTGTAGATCTCGGACAGTGTCTATTGTAGATTGAACTTCTTTTGTGCTTCACATAACTCAACGAAGTTCATGTTATGATCTGACCACTTCATCTCCTCATCTTCAAGAAGGATCGTCATATCCTCTTCCTTTTCAAGTGGAGCATCATATTCATCTATTAGATATTGACTCAATCCGTTGTAAACCGTCATGTTTTAACATGCTTCCGTGGACGAAGCAGATGGGTTATTTCTTGGCTGATCTTTGAATCCTTACCCGTCGTCCACATCTTTGATATTGCCTCATAGCTCTTTGTTCAACCGCTCATTTCCCATCCGTAATCACTCATTGAAAATTCCGGATCCTCATGCTTCTTGAAGTCAAGTAGTGATATGTAGATCTAATTTTCTTCAAACATTCCTCACGCTGAAGTCACACAGATATGACATCGCCGTCAACTTCAACCACCGTAGAATCTAAACAATAAGATTCATCCAACGAATCAAGCAGTTATTATATAAAGATTTAATGCACAGATCGTACAGTACATAGTCCTTTCCTCTACGGACATTACTCCGCGTCTTCGGTACTACGGACCCATCCGCTACCCTATCAGCCCGGCCTGTCCCTCGCGGGATTCTGATTGCCCTGTGCGTCAATACTGATAGGGCTCCCCTTGTTGCCACTTCTTCATCTTACATGCATGCCAAGATCAGTATCTGGCGGATATAGTTCAGTGCTCTTATCGTTCTCTTGCTGAACTACAAGCGACCTTTCTCTATGAAACGGAGGGGCGGCTTCCGCATTACTAGTTTCGAGGCCTGCTCAATTTTTCCTCGCGTTTCGTCCTGCATGCTTACTGAACGTCTACACGATCCTTTTATCCCAAAATGCTTCATTCCTTCATCTCGTTATCTCCATCAATCGTTTTGATTGCTACCAGCTGGAACGATAGTTGCTGGGTGGGGTCCAAGATTCACTTGGAAGAAGCACCTTTCCACGGTGCACATTTCAAACGTAGTTGAAACAACCCCTTATTGAATAAGGATGTTTGTGTATTTCAAGATTTCTTTTCAAATGAGATTCCAAGAAAGAAATCTCTTCTGATCCCAAATCATAAAGTTCATAAACAAGGAAGTCTATTTCCCTTTCCAGATCAGTGGTGTCCTTGCCTTCTTCTTTGTATGAATAAATCATGTCAACCAATTCTTCAATTGATGAAGCATTTTTATCTGGCTTCGGAATGGGAAATTTCTCCATAAATTGCTTCTTATATCGAACTCCTTCTCCCCCCAGATCAGTTGCAATCCTTGGTATGTAAAATGCAGTTATAGAAGAATTTAGAATTCCTAAAAGATATTTTAAACTCCCACTGGTTATCATGAATACTGAGGCTTCTATGTATTTTCTATCCTTTACTAAATGAAAAGATGGTTTAGTATGAGTTATATCTGGCCATACAATCTTGTCATTTTCAAACTGCACATAATAACCGCAACTACGCAGATTATAGGGTGTTACGCATTTATCTGATCTATTTACTAATCTTTCACCAAATTCATCTAAGTGCTTTTTTACTGCAGGATATTTATCAATATTTACTGGTGCGACCTCTTTACCGTCATCATCAATATATCCATTATGTGATGCAATCAACCAGTTACCCATTGGACTCACCCCATAACGCTTAATATCTCGCCCACGAAAAATGGGTTTCAAGATTTCAAATGATCTATAATCTTCTGCAACAAGTTGATCTTTTGTAGATTCATTAATTAAGAATGCCGCATTGCATCCGGTCTTAATGCCCGATTTGATCAAATTATCCCCCCAATCTCCCAGAGGAATGCCTACATGATCAATTGTATATTTTATATTTGTTTCTATCTGTGATCCAATAAACCAGGGACCATCTGAAAGAGAAGTAATTTTGACAGAATCCTGATCAATTTGATCTCCCATGTTGATACCTATTCGTTTGTCCAACTTGATTCCACTGAATGAATCATTGTTTTCTCTCTTTTCAACAAAAATAATATTTGTATCAACGGTTGCAGTTTCAAATATGTCTGGTCCAAGATCAATGAGTAATACAGGATTATTCTTATGAAAGAAATTACGCAGTTTCTTCCCGTAACCAGCTCTCATCCATTTGTTACTGGTAATGTAACAAAGAACCCCTTTCTGACGGGTAATTAGAAGTCCACATTCATAAAACAAACAGTAAATATCTCCCAGTCCAGTATAAGTGTAATACTTTAACGATTTGTATAATTCTCGTTCAGGTGTTCCCTTCATTTTCTGCAATTGCACATACGGAGGATTACCAATCACGATATCAAATCCATCATCTTGCTTTTGTGACCGATCACCGAAAATTTCAGGAAAGTAGATTTTTAAATCAAAGTTCTTGCCCGTGTGAGCTTGTGTTAGTTCATCTATACGGCGTTTGAGAATTTGTTTTCTACTCGGGTTGTCCTCCTCAAAATACAGCCGCTGCTTTTCGGTGAGTTCTTGAAAATCAAAATTAAAGAGATCTTGGTCATCCGCCTTCAATAGAGAATCCCCGTGAATAATTTTGTAGTCCAAGTTCGGCAGTGGAAGAATAGACCGTCGATCTTTCTCATCCACAACAAGTGATAACCACAACCTCAGTTTAGCAATTTCTACTGCACCTGCATCAATATCGACCCCATAAAGACAATTCTGAATAGCCTCACGCTTCAGGTTATAGGTATCCCTGCCTGTAGTATCATCATCTGCAATTATTTGGGTTAGAGTATCTCTGATCCCTACAATCTCATTCATCATTCCAACCACAAAAGCCCCAGAACCAACGGCTGGATCACAAATTTGAATGGATGCAAGTTTTTGATCAATGAACCCTGCATTTTCCCTTATAGATTGGGGGAGTAACTCTATTTGGTCGACTGTTAATTCAGCATCTATATTGCCAGATGACGCTTCACTACACTTGATCAATGATTTGAAATTCTCTCTCGTGATAGAATCCGGTATTTCTGTACACAAATAGTGAATCAGACTTTCCTGACACATATAGCGAACGACTTCTCTCGGTGTATAGAAGGTCCCTTTTGATTTGCGTTCCTTGGATCCAAGAAGGCTCTCAAATACCTTTCCGAGCATTTCTGGGTCAATTGCAACTTCTCTTTCCAGAGGCTCATCTTCCTTCACCGTAAAATTGTAATGATCAAAAATATCAAGAATTCCCAGGTCATCTTCCGTTGGGGATTTCAACCACGAAATATTTTGGTTATTTGAGAAGAGTTCATCGGGCAAGTTAATATCCGTGTTGACCCAATCATAATTATTGATTGGATCAAAGAGTCCTCCATTAAGGAAAGGAATCTTGCAATTAAATGCTGTATGATAATCATCAATCTCTCTCCTATCATGCCTGAGGGCATCATAAAAAAGTGGCTCTAAAATGTCATTGAAGAAATTCTTATTTCCTCGTTGATTGAATTTGTCACGTAAGAAACTTGATGACCCAGAACCCCATTCCTGCCCCCTCCCTACTCCTAACCATCCTTTTTTCTGCAGAAAATAGAGGAAGACGATCTGCCCCAATAATTTTTTAGCAAACTCATCCGTATGGATATTCTTGCTTTCAAATTCTTTTTTTATCGTAGGATCTTGTGACGCAATAATGTCCAGTGAATCTCGTAGATCAAGAAATAGCTGTTGATATTTTTGAAAGAACTCCTTTGTAACAGTCTCAACACTAAATGCCTCCTCAATGTCTGAAAGCGTAGGATTATGCCGATCATTTACCAGAATTGGAACGATCTGCCTCTGAGCAGTATGGCTGGGCTCGTTCTTGCCTACCAGAAATGAAAATCGTTTAGGGGGAGATTTAACGCGATCAATTTTAATGATCCCCTGATCATCCTGTCTTAAATGATCAATTATTTTCACATAAGAAAAACGCCAATCATCTAACTCGTCATGGTAGAAAGACACCAAAGCACTATCCCTGTTTCGACTTCCCAAGTACCATCCAATAAAGTCTCTCTGTAATACCTGTGCTCGCCTGATGGATGTTTGACGGGCTAAGTTTACGATCAATACATCAAGCGTATTCCTATCTGGGTCGTCGTAGTGAGCCAAACATTTAGACTGCTTAATCGTGCTTTCAAAAGATGATGGCACTTCAATCGTATCGGAGAAATATGGATTGAGAAGAGTAGATTCGTTCAAAAACTCTGCAATAAAATTGGAGAATTTCTCTTCATTAAATCTCTGGCTAAATGTTTCTGATACCAGAGAGGCTGCCTGCTCTTTAGTCATCTTGTCACGCCAACTTTAAAAACTTCTCTCTAATATTATCGTCTCTAAATCATTGTCCGAGTAGCCATGAGTAAGACTCAGTGCGCCCTCAACGCTCAGATTGATGTCCAAGTTTTCGTCAATTTTGTATATGTCCATACTGAGAAGCATGATCTCTAAGTACATTAGATGATTCAAACCCTTGTTTGACTGCATTTGATTTTGATGAACAACGGATCAAACCTCCAATATACCGCATCCATTCGTATATTTACATATCCTCCTGCTAAAATTGAGGATACGCACTGCATAGTGCGTGATGATTGAGTGTGATCAAAGTGCATTCGTGAGTGTTTAGCCTAACTCTCAACTTCACTTTTGATTTTGAAATGTCATTACTGGTACCATTGCAATGCAATTACAATTGCTACCTTGATCGCAATCTCTGGATTTCTTCACACTGGGTTGATCATCCATTTTAGGAGGAGGTAGCAATGCCTGCTTTGGTTTGGGGGGAAATTATTTGGGCTTTTGGTCACGCCCTCAATCCTTACCATTCGCATATTCATCCACCAGCCACGAGTGGAAGGAGGGAATGGGAATACCGTAGTCCTCGTCTTCTCGCTCATCAATGATGCCTCGCTCAAGTGCTTTATTGAAGAGAGCTTCGGCCACCTCTGGGGGGTACTCATTCTCAAGTACAGCCATGATGTCCTCAAACTCCATGGTTTCTCCTAATGGAACATCAGCGAATATTTTTGCCAAAACCTGCCGTTTCTTTCTGTCAATGCCCTTAACACGTACTTTGTAATACTCTATCTGCTCAGCACGACCTTGTTGAAGTACCATATTGAGTCCTTCATCCTTCAGTGTCTGGTGTGATGCAAGATACTTCACTGCGGGGTCTGCATAGGATATGATGTGTTGAGGCCACCTATGCGTGCGTTCCTCGATGGCTTCAATCCATTCAAGTGGAGGTTTACTGACACCGCCCTCATGAATGAGAAAGTCCCGGATAACAGCACAGGTAGATTCCTTGCTCAGGCATCCAAGGAGCACCCTACACTTACGCATAGACCGCGAAATTCCAAACGTACTCAAGGCAGCCTCGGTCGTTCCAAGTCCACCAGCAAGTAACATCACTGGCTTTCCTAGGTCCCCATTGTGGATCTGTTTTAGAACACTTGTCACGACACCCTTCATCTCTGGGGGTACCACGTCCTTCAAACCCAAGGCCTGAGCCTCGTCCAATATCAAGAGGAGGGGCTTCCTCTGTTTCCGCAAGAGTTTAATGATTGTATGGGTGGGGGGCCTAACACCTATACTCAAATTCGCCGTGCCAACATTCCCTACACCGCCTCCTGCACCCAAACCAGTGACTTGATGTCCACTCCTCTTCCTGAGAAGGGGTAATAGTTCATGGGGGTTCCAAAGCACATTGGGATAGATGTGTGCGGTTTTCCATCCGCGTTTTTTCGCATGCTTTGATAGCACATCAAGCAAGGCGGTCTTTCCAGCACCAGGAGCTCCCTGGATCATAAAGGTGGTCCCATTTTTCTTCTTGCGAAAGACTTTAAGAGCACTGTTGAATGTATCAATGATTTCTTTCCGCCCATGAAAATATTCGGCGGAACCACGATCTAAAATGAAATCTGAACTCATGAAACTATAAGTTGGATCGACAACGATGACCTAACCAACTCTGTGATGCCACATTGGTTCACAATCAAGGTGTCCAATGTTCCGCATCTCATATGGTAGATTGGCAGAATAGAATCTGGTAGATTGACAATTCTCATATCATTCATGTCTGAACTTAACCTCGTTTTCAGAAAAAGTGGGAATTAAGTGCAACTTCGTTCAAAAACTCTGCAATAATCTGGGAATTTTCTCTTCATTATACTTCTGGTTGAAAGTATCTAATTTCTGGGTTGAATCCTGTTCTTGAGCCACCGTGCTGTTCACTCCGAGTATAGATATTGAGATAGAACAATCTCGTCCTTCTGCTGTGCTTCAGAATCGTTCAACAGATCAGCCAAATAAACATTGAGTTTGGCATTTCGGATGATGGATACGATCTCGGCTGGATCATTCTCTCGTTCAATCTCCTTCTTCAGGGTTTGGATCGTAAACTTGGGAATGAGACCATACTTCAGTACAGTGATCGCCTGATATAATAGTTGGTAGTCTTCATCGGTTAAGTTGTCAGTCGGATTCTTCACCAATAACTGGAATCTTTTCAGGATGTAATCTTCGTTTGATTTACCCTTTTTGGGCTGGGTAACATGGATGTCTCTGAACATTAACGAATTATACCCTTCTTGATTGATCTGCAACAACTCATAAAATTTTTCTGGAGGTGGAATTAGGTATGGAGTTTCACGATGACATTCAAAGTATTTGACTGCCTCTAAAAAACTCAAATCACATGTCTCACTCCCATTGGTCATCAGAAATTTCTTTACTAATCCTCTTCTAAAAAATGTAATGAGACCACTTGACTGCTCGCTGTAATGATGCCCACTTCTGGATTTTCGGGGCAAATCTTGAATCTTTTTGAATAAATCTGGATCATGATCTCTTATATCCCGAAGGATCCTGATATATTTAAGATCAGATTCATGCCCTTCATCCATGCCTTCGTAATTTCTTTTATCTTCAAGCTGGTCCAGGAGATTATCCCCAAACAACCTCCATCCGCTGGGGGACTCATCGTGAGTCAGATACTTTGAGTCTTCGCCTAAAGTCTCATGGAATGCCTGAATTTTTGATTTGATATTATCTTTCAGTCCAAGATGCTCATCTGTCTTGGAGGTGGGAAAGAAATTGTACACAAATAAATCGGAGTGTTGCGTTCCCAGACGATTAATACGACCCACTCTTTGCATCACTTTAATGGGGTTCCAGGGAAGATCATAGTTTATGACGATGTTAGATCTGTGCAGATTTGTACCCTCAGAAAGAACATCCGTAGTGATCAATATCCTTATGTGATCCTCACTCGTATTGTTTTTTGGATCAAAATTCCTTCGGATCAAATCACGGGAGGATTTGATGGAAACCTTGTTACATTGATGAAAGCCACCTTCACTGGAGTAAAGCATCACACTGTCTCCATATTTTTTCTCAAGATGCCTATAGAGATACTCACCCGTCTCTCGGGATTCGGTAAAAACCAACAGTTTATTTTTTGATAAAAGATCATCTTGTTCAAGCTCATAGATGAAATGATCCAGTTTTGGATCTACCTTAACTTCACCCCATAAGGATTGAATCCTATTCAGCAGGTTGAGATCTGAATGCAAGTCGTCTATGAGTTCTTTTCGAAAATCTTTTGAATCATATTTCTTGACTCTGGGGGTGCCCCGTTTATCAAGCAGTTGTAGTAACTCATCCTCATTGTCATTGTCGAGATAATCTAAAATATTCACTCCCTTGCCTAGATATACCGAACCACTCTGATATATATGAATGAATGTTTCATATGAACGGATAAAGCGCTGTACTGTCTTCTTGAAAGCCCAGAAACTACTCTCCAGTCGTTTCACTAAAATGGACTTCATAAACCCTCCGATGTTCATTTGAGATTGTTTTTCAAATTCACTCGGATCCTCTTTCAAGTAAAGCAGTGGGGTATATCTGGAGTAGCTGACTCGCTTGAGAAAGTTGATAGTCTGACGAAACACCTTTTCCAGATCGCTGTCAAATTCATAAACCACCCGTTTAGGATCACCCAATACGGGAAATGGCTGGCTTTCCAAGTCTTCTGGAAAATATGCCTCAATTTCATTTCTCGTGCGACGTACCATGATATGTCTCAAAAGTGTGTCTCTTAAATTCTGGTACGTATTCGCCAAGGCTACATGAAATTCATGAGTGCCTTCTGGGTGCTCTGAAAGATCTTTCCGTAATTTGGAAAAATAGTCTTCAAGGTTCGGGATTCCAGGAATGGTACTTTTTCGCGGCACTTGAAAAAGCTTGATCTGGCTATAGACATCATCAATCCGGTTGTTCAGAGGAGTAGCCGACACCAAGATCACTTTATTGCCCCAGCATATTCTATGAAGCTTCTCATAGCTCTGCGTATCTTCATTTCTGAACCGGTGGGCCTCATCAACGAATACGTAATCATATCGGGTACCTTTGTCCAAGATATGATCCAGTTTCCCATGCGACACGACTGTGGCACTTCTCACACCAAAATCCCTGAATATTTCCTGCCAGTATTCTTGAAGAACTGGTGGACAAACCACCAGTTTTTTACCGCCCAACTCTTTGGCTAACAGTGCTGAAACATAGGTTTTTCCAAGTCCTACAACATCTGACAGGAATACTCCATTATATGCGTCAAGAATTTTCAATGCAGAGGATACGGCTTGGACTTGATAATTGAGCTTATCGAAACCATCGGGGACGTATGCGTCGTCTGCAATGTCATCTACGTCAATGTCATTGCCAAACCATTCATACAGTACCTTGAGAAAGATTTCATAGGGAGTGATCGAACGATTCATCCATGTTTTCTCTCGGATGGTATCTACATAGTCTTCTGTTATATCAATTGATTTTGCCCAGAGGTCTTCAAATTTCTCAAGTGCAAATGTAACATCGGAATGGTTTTTCAATTCCACATTAAATTCAAGGTTGTCAAGGAATCCTGATGCAGAAAAATTACTTGAACCCGTGATGACACGCCCGTAGTCGCGGTCTTCCTTTTTGAACCTGCTGATATACACCTTGGAGTGTATATTGGCATGGGGGTAGGCTCTAAACTCAAGTTTCCCATTGGATATCCACTCTAAGAAAATATCGATCCCCTGTTCAATCCTGAGACTATCTCCAGATGTTTCCATCTCGTTGATCGTCTGCTCCTTAAACTTGTCTCTTGTTTGTTTTGAAGAGTAGAAATTCAACTTTGGAGGATGTGCCATTCCAATCAACTCATAGGCTTTTGGATCAACATTCAATCCAACTAATATTCTGATTTTGCTCACGGATCCCAGAGATTCGTGAATCTGGAAAAATCCACTGGTTCTAAAGTAACCAACAAGGACATCAAAAAACTCTGTGTCCTTGATCAAGACCTTAAATCGGTCAAGTAGAGTTTGATCGCCCTCATTGGTGATGAAGGTTAAATCGGAGGATTGGGTCATATTCCATGTTTAGAAATCTCTCAAATATACAAATACTCGCCCTCATTCAATTCATGAATCTACGAATAGGGATTGTGAGGAAAATCGTGCAGGATCTACACAATCTCTGAAATAAAACAGCATTTCTTGGCCAGATACAGGAGTGTGCTTGTCTACTCCCTTGAGCTTCTTTGAAGGCGATAACCATACAAACGATTAAAATCGGGGATACGATCCGATTAATTGATGTCTCTCTTAATCCTCACACAATGCACAAATGATTATCAAGTGTAGTTAAAATCCCGCCAAATATACCGCTTTTATCATTCTTGGCTTAACCGGCTACATTTTTTCCCTTACTATTGTCACAATTATTGTTCTTTCCATCTGGTCTATCATGGGCCTTCACGGGAGCTGGTTCAGCCTGAGACTGCCGGATGATTCTTTACGGGCCTTGATATTCCGAATGATTCAAGCTCATCCAGTGTTGTTCCCAGTCCGCTAGCAAGAAGCATGACAGGTTTACCCAAGCCACCATTATGTATCTGTTTAAGGACACTTGTAACGACACCCTTCATCTCAGAGGCACTACATCCTCCAAGGCCAAAGACTGGGCTTCATCAAGATGATCAGAAGGGCTTTTACCATCCTGTAGAATCTTCATCATTGTCAGACCAACAGGAATGACCTCCACGGAACGTCCGCACTGGCTTTGACAAATTGATCAACACCAGCTTTCACGGGCGCACCAGTAACACGTACGCTAGTTTTCTTTCCAAGGCGGAGTAGATCATCTGGACTCCACAGAGCATTTGGATAGAGGTCCGCGATTTTCCATCGGTTTTCTGTTACCTCCTTAGCCAGTACGTCAATCAGTACTGTCATTCTCACACCAGATGCCCCGTGTATTAAAAAGATGGTACCTTTTTTGTGGGCTTGTAGTACTCGCAATAATTCGTGAAGGTATCAATGATCTCTTTCCGCCCATGAAAGTATCAGGCGGGTCCACGATCCTCATTGACAAAAGAATCCATGAATAAGAATTGTACATTGGTTAACAATAAGTAAGTCAACTTTCAAATCCGCATTGGTTCCTCAACTGAAAGCATTGATCAGCGAGAAAACCTCCTTAAACCGTTATTGATGGAATGATTCCATCGCTGTAATTGGCATAAGCGGGAGATCTGGTGATCAGATAGTATGAGTTCAGGTGTAGTGCCCGATCAATACTTTACGCATTGATCCCCTGCGATAACATGGGCAACTAGTTCTGGTACTCCACGGCAGGATATTATCCTAACACACCAACATAATATAGACTCATGCACCCCTGTATTCTACCGACCTTGGCTGTGCAGACTGCCTTGGGACATTTCCTTGCACTCATCAGTGATTTGTGATCTTCGCTTGAATGGGGCAAATACTCAAGCCAGTGGGTAGTTTCCTGATCGTATCGCGATGATATTATGTCTTGGCTTTTGTCCCTGTAAATTCATCAATTAGCCAAGTGTGCAAAGACGGAATAGAAACGCCATAACGCCCGCCCTCTATCTCTCAATGCCGTAAAATCTAATCTCATTTCAGAAATGAGTAGGATTCAGTTCAGTCACATTGGATGGATTCAAGGAAGTCTTCACGAGCAACTCTTCAATACGCATATGGATGGGCATATATGGCCTCATATTAGCCATTATTATGGCTTGATAAGGGAGTATCTGAATCCGATTTAATCATCTATGAACCCGAAATCCAATGGAACATGAAATTTGCCGTCTGTAATACGGAGTGTATCAGCATATATATCAGGGAGATGATCAGGATATTTTATTTCGCCACCTCCCAAAGGATTACGAATGAGCGTTAGAGCAAAGGTCCCTTGAATCGTGCATGATTGAGGTTCAAAAGAATCAACTGAAATGTACCCAGCCTCTGATTTTTCGAGATCATAGTGATACGCTGGAACTTCTTGCTGACCTACATTCAGGCCAGACGCACCAACGCTAAGTAGAGCATCTTCGGTACTAAATTCACTAAGTGAAAAGGTCCCTAAACGCTTAGGAACATTGTGAAATCCCATACTTTCGGCACGTTCCCAAAATAACCCATCACTTCCCACATCAATCGCCCTCAGAAACAATATGATTTCCATCGTTTCGCTATCATAGTTGGTAAGGGCTACTATACCAAAATGATTCCTATCATTTGGCTCTCTAATCAACCCACCTAAGCTTTCATTCCAAGGTAGATTATTGCGCATTGCTGACACTTCGCCTAAGAAGGGAATGCCCTGATCTGCTGGCACTTCCATTTTAGTGCAAGAGATTCTATGATCTTCCTGCAGAGAGTCGCATGCGGCAATCAGCAACGCAAGCGATACGAAAAGAAATTGAGAGATCTTCATGTGAATCATTGATCGGGTGGATAGATGATAAAGAGTTCTTTCTCACTGAAAATCCACATTTATTTGAGTAAAGTGATTTTCTTGGATGTAACAAATGAACCAGATTGTAACCTGTAGAAATAGATCCCACTTGGTAAGTGGGAAGCATCAAAGAGTACGTTATGATAGCCAGCACTGCGAAAACCATTGATGAGCTCAGATACTTGCCGCCCCCAAATATCGTATACCATCAGTTTGACATCACCACTTTCTGGAATACCATATGTAATGGATGTGGCGGGATTAAATGGATTAGGATAGGCTTCATCCAGTGAAAATTCTATGGGTAGATGATCCTGATGAGTCAGGATTTCTACTTTTTTCTGCACTTTATAGATTCCGCAATCGGAGGAATCACTCATATTTTCGACGTATTCAAAATCCGTCTTCTGTTGAGTTCCAGATGTGACCGTCAGTTTGATATATAAATCCAGATCTGGAGGCATGATCGTTGTATAACTTGAACTAGATCCTGCATCAGTATAATTAATGCCATTGTAACTCGTTTCCCAATGATATGAGAAAGATCCAGTACCTCCATCTACCCTTGAGGTAAAGCGTAGAGGATCTCCAGCACAGGCAGATACCGTGCGTCCTAAGATGATAGTCGTAAGACGATTCGATTCTCGAAAATTAGCAACGGTAGAAGCGGTATTTCTGAGCTTCTCCGCGACATTATTTGTTGGTGCACCCGTCGGATTTCCGTTATAACTAACATTTGGGTTCGAAAAATATAGAATTCTCAAGCCATTAGCTGATCCTCTTGACTGATGCATGATTGTCCATCGATATTGCTCCCCAAAAACCTTCCAGCTATATCCGTGGGCAGTTCTGGAAATATCATCACATCCATCAACAGTAAAGAACCAGCATTGCTGGTGGCGGCCTCCCTGAAGATGGCCGAGTTCATGTGCGAATATTAGGTGGGAAGTAGCCACTTGTGCTTCGACAATGGCATATGCTGTTGCCTCAGTCGCATCAATTTGAAGCGGTGCCCCATAATCATCATAACTACCACTTGTAAGTAGAATGACTGCATCTGCCCAGAATCTATCTCTGAGATTATTGGCCTGTGTATTTACTGCAAGATTCTCTACATCTTCCTTAATATCTCCTGACTCTGTAAAATTAATTCTGGCAATACCCGCCAGAGAAACGGATAATTCACTGCTGGTGATCCCGCTGTTGGAATAGGCCGAGGAAACACCACTGATTGAATTATAGGCAGTTGAAGCTATATTTCCAACAGCATTTTCCGCATTGTCTGTGTAGAGTACTAAGACCTCAATATTTTTATTGGTAGTATTTGTCTTGTGAGCACGCACCTGCGAAGATTTTTTGAGAACACTTGGTGATTCTTCAATTGGCATGGGAGCATTAATTGAAGAATCGGCCATCATCTTCATGGTAATCAACGCATGCATGTCTCCACCTAACGTCTCAATTTTGTAAGATTGGGTTCCGAACTCAATCACTCCAGTGAACCTCCATATGAATTGACCAGAATCATATGGGCCATGTACATCAGGAAGATCACCGTGCCATATATAATCGTGGGGAGAATGATACATGACTTCGGCTGACTCGGCAATATATTCTACGGGTAAATCTGGTAGATTAATGGCCAATGTACGACGATGAAGGGATGGAAGCAGATCGCCAATTCGTACCAACTCAATATCTGCAGATGTACTTTGCTGTTCAAATGCACGGTATTTTTTCATTTGATCAGTACTGAGTACTTTGTCTTCCTTAGAGGGAAATACGAAAATCTGAGTCTGTGCTAAAAGATCGGCACTTGGAAGGATACATGAATTCATAAATGCCACTAAGGTGGTGCTTTCGGGTAAAAAAGGAACTTTGATCATAGCTAAAATTTTAGTGATTTGTAGACGAAATACCTTCAGCTAATATCTCAGCGTAAGGTTAAGAAAGCTGCAAAATTTTACGTACAAGTTGAGAAGGCTTTTCATGAAGGCAAAATCATAAATCCTATGCAAAAGCCAACTCAGTTAAGATTGTGTACACTCTCATCAATTTGGTTCCATAAAACCAAAAATGTACCGATAGAATTCTCACTGCAGAACACTTGATCTTCTCTGATGAGTGCTTTCATTAGATGTAGTTGCAAAAGTTGTGCCAAACATATAGATTTTGAGAGTACTCAGGTAGAAACCTATTTGAATTGATCCATGGAATCTCCTACTTGAGGTCATTGAATTGATTCAAATAATCCCTTGCACGCTCACGATCCCCTCCCTACGAAAAGCTCTCAAGATATTGTATCAATCCAGTATGTTCTTGATGATCAGCCTATTCACGGGCTCTCTGCTATGTGTACATAGTTGATCGCAGCATCAAGGTTGTTTCTTAGGAGCAGTGCAACATCAAAAGCTGCTCTGACCGAGTTGTGCATCAAGAGATAGGCAATGGATCTACGAGATTTCCTTCATCACGTAGATTCTACGAAAGATTGTAGGCATGATTGCATGCTCCTCAGTGAAGTTTTGTTAATATGGTACTTCAAATGGATCCGTACATCAGTTCAACTGCCTGATCCCCTCTACCTGATGCATACTTTGCTAACGCCAACTGATGCTTCACCTCAAATTTGGCTTCCATGCTGTGAAGATCATCAAGGAGGTCTGTGAGTCCTCTTCTACAGCATTGGATGGATTCATAGAAGCCTCCATGAGCAAATTATCAAAACGCCTATGGACGATCATCATATTCATGGTTTCATGTGAGTTATTACCCTCGCCGATAAGGGAGTATCTGAATTTGAGTTAATGGATTGAGCCCAGGGCACCAATGGAATATGGAATTTTCCGTCTGCAATACGGAGTGTATCAAAATATATATCAAGAAGATTCTCAGGATACTTTACTTCGCCACCCCCTAAAGGGTTACGAATGAGCGTTAGAGCGAAGCTCCCGTGAATCGTGCATGAATGAGGTTCCAAAAAATCAAGCGAAATGTATCCACCCTCAGATTTTTCAAGATAATATCCATTCTGGCGCAATAAATCACGAACGATGATCTCGGTATTTCTTTCGTTTGCCATCTACGAAGAATGGTCCGTTTCCGACGATGCAGATTGTTCCACACAATTCCCATAGAGAAGTCTCGCAACTGCTCCTCTGCCTGCTTCTTGATTCCTTGTATATCTTGCGGGCATAGATGGGCTTGACCACCGTCCAGCATTCCGGAGTTCCACCAATCCTGCCCCCGCTCAGCTAAGGACTGTGCCGTTCCAATTTGAAACTATGCGACGTGATTCCTTCGCAATCTCCGAACAGCCTCTTCCACAATGACTTCACCAGTTTATTGAGTCCCCTGCGACTCATCGCACAGCCACTTAACGATTCATGACGGGTGATAGACTGGATGAGTACATTGTCTCTACTCAATTTTGACTTTTCAATATACTTGGTAAACACAGTCATCGTATCTGGAGACAAGAATACTACAGATCCTTTGCCTTCTTGGTCGGTCTTTGACCTTTGGATCGTACACCGCCCACTGCCATCGTTCACTTGCTCAATATCGCAAACCCGTAGTGCAAGTAGTTCAGATCCTCGCAACAGCCCATCACTCACCAAGCCGACCAGTAATCCATCGCGGATATCCTTTAAGGAGTCTGACTTTCCAAGCCTAGTCCTGGCACTCTTTACAATATCGACATTAATTCCAGTAAAGGCTCCGCGCCCTTTCCGACCTGTGCACTGAATCCCGTGCATGATTATCTGGGACTCGGTGCCGTAAATCTCTTTGTTTTGCAATCTATGTGCAAATCGGATCCCTGCAATGGTAAGAGCAATCGTGGATTTTGACAACTGTTCAACTTCATGGAGGTGAGCAATGAACCCTGCAAGATTCTGAACGGTTTCTGATGGGTTCACTTTCTCTCTGTACCTATTCCAACGCTCCCATGCTTTTTAGTAGGCCACCCGGGTATTCTGGCTGATGCTGGATTGGATAAGACTGCTTTTGACCTCGGAATGAGCCTCTACTTCTCTATGATTGCCCATACCATCTAAATGAATGATTTGATCTGCAGATATGCTCATCCTGCGGCCTTTTGGTGGCTGAAATCGTGCAGTCTCTCTTCAAGGGCATGCACAAAAACATCTAGCCCCGCCTGCACCGACTCAATGCACTCAGCATCAATGTTCTTCTCTGTTTGACTCATGGGGAAGATTACCATTGCAATCCAGTCGGCATCTCGCTGTTTCTTTTCAAGATGTCTGCTATGGATTTCCAGTCCAGAATCAAGTTCAACATCTGTGCACAATGCCGATGGGAGATCGTTCAGACGATCAATGGGTTGCCACTTGCAAGGAGTGCGAATGCTTCCTGACATTCTTCTTTACGCAAGTTTGCAAGGGTTTTCGATTTCCCACTCAAATTCCCCAATAATTTATGGATTTTCGGGAATAAATCGTCAAATTTTCTCAAAATTTCGCCAT
>JAPOUL010000004.1 GCA_026708685.1 Bacteroidota bacterium | reverse complement strand
AATCATTGATGAGAAAAAATAAAATAACAGAAAAGATAAAATGAATTAAATTATAGTGTTTTGTATAAGTTATTTATGGACGAGCCCTAAGTAGCCACAATACAACTCTCATTAATGATATCTTCCTCATCTCTCCTCCATATGAAATCACGTCTCACTAACATCAAGAATAGCCTTCTATCTTCCATATTTATCCATTGCGTTTTATCCATTTAAATGACCCACAACCTATAGACTCAGACAAATCTCTCATTGAGCGATCAACCCGTATTTTGGTCAATTCTATCTGATATAGAATGGCTCTAATCTCAAAATAAGGCATGAATGGTGTACCCTCAATTGATCATAAATCTCTTATTTTTGTTGAATTTTAATCGTTTGGTCTGCTCCATTTCTTTGGTCATTCTTAGCATTCATGCTTTTTCTAGTGCCGACTCCGATCGGAAACTTAGCCGACATCACACTCCGAGCCATTGATGTATTACGCTCTGTGGATCTTATTGCCTGCGAGAACACACGAAATTCCGCTGTCCTTCTATCCCATCATGGTATAGCGACCCCAACGATCAGCTATCATAATCATAATGAACGCTCAAGAGGTCCACAACTCATTGAGCGTATGAAAGTTGGCCAGAACATCGCTCTGATCAGCGATGCTGGATCACCGGGGCTTAGCGATCCCGGTTTTTATCTTGTTCGTAAGTGTTGGGAAGAAGAAATTCATATTGAATCACTGCCCGGTGCTACCGCACTGATTCCTGCCCTTACTGCAAGCGGATTGCCGTCTGACCGTTTTGTCTTTGAAGGATTTCTTCCCGTACGTAAGGGACGCAAAAAGCGATTGGAAGCAATCCGAACCGAAACCCGTACCATTGTTCTGTATGAAAGCCCACATCGACTGATTCGTACGCTGAATGATCTAATCCATGTCGTTGGAGAAAAACGTATGGCATCCATCGCTCGTGAACTCAGCAAAAAGTTTGAAGAAATTCATAGAGACGAGTTAGGTCATCTGCTATATTTCTATGCCCAAAAATCGGCCGTAAAAGGAGAATTTGTCATCATCCTTGCACCCCCTCAATTTCAATGATCCTATGCCAGTGACTCACGTCAAATCATTCACCCATAACCCATTCCAGACCAATAGCTATGTCTGCCATAGCCAATCGGAAGCAGTCATTGTGGATGCCAGCTGTTCCAATCAATCAGAGTGTTCAGAAATCATTAACTACATCAACTCTCATGACTTAACGGTAAAGCATCTGTTATTAACCCATGCACATGTGGATCATATTCTTGGATGTAATCAACTCTCAAGCTACTTCAACCTTTCATGGAAGGCACACCGTGACACATCCGTATGGATTCAAAATGCACCCACCCAAGCCATGATGCATGGTTTTACTATACAGTCTATTGATCTGCCGACACATTGGCTTAATGAGCAGGATGTGATTTCGTTTGGGGATACTCAATGGCGTATCCTTGAGACACCTGGACATGCCCCTGGCTCTATCTGCTTTGTGGATGATGCAAGTCAGTTTGTAGTCGTGGGGGATGTCCTGTTTCATCAATCTATTGGCAGAACCGACCTCCCTGGTGGAGATATGGGATTGCTAATGCAATCTATTTTTCAGCAGTTACTTACGCTTCCTGATCTGATGACGGTGTATCCGGGTCATGGCCCATCAACTCAGATTGGCTTGGAACGCCATCAGAATCCTTTTCTTCAATGATGTCCTCATCGGCAGCGTCATCTACAAGAATCCGCACCTCTTGACCCGTTGGCCGATAATCCAGTCTCATGATTGACTTGTAGACCAGCTCCCCCATGTACATACAATCATTGAAGTGCTCATCCCCGTGATATCCAGCCAGACTTGTCGCAAGAGTATGAACATGGTTTGAGGAAGCAATATGATCTTTTTTCATCACTTCCAGAAGTGCATGCACCCGCCCATCACTCACATTGACACGATGTCTCATTAAAGCACGCTCTTCTTTACGGTATTGGGCAATGGCCGCCGGGGGAAGCACATTTCTTACGGCATCCACAAAAAGAGCATTCCTCTCATAAGCTTGGGGCCGATAGACATCTATGTTACGATGATGGCTCTGCTGATCAAAATCAATGGGCCGAAAACGGTAATGATGTTTCTCAAAATCACGTGTCACATCCACGACAAAGTTTCCCGCATGCATATCTCCTAATAGCTGTAACAAACAGCGCGTGTCAAACTTGACGAATTGTTTGGCAAGACGCACCAGATCAAAACGGTTCTGTGGCATGGAAGAAGACAAAAAGACATCACCCGGCACCCCAACAATATGATCCTCTATGATGGTGTCATCCCGAACGAAGTACTGAATCCTACTTGGAGAGAGTAGGTGCTCAAGTTCTAACCCGTAGATGCGATTGGCATCAGTACGCTTGACATAGTAATAGTCAAAATTCTCATTGAGGGCATTGACAATCCGAACCCGATAAGGAAGAGTATTTCCATATAAACACAGATCAACCCTATCCACATACAGGTGCTGGATGATCGAGAGATCTCCATGACCTCGGAGATCTGCGTAGGTGACCACTAAATCATGGTCAATTTCTCTCTGCTCATTGGGCTGGTAAATTAAACTCGCCCACAGCGTATCATTTCCGTCTTCATCATAGAGGGGAACCGACTCCACATATCTGGAGAGATCCTGATAACGAACACCGCGCGTTTTCACCCTTCTATATCGTTGTAGATACTCTTTCAAATCCGAATTGATTGCGTAAAATTGTTTTTTCCGGCTGACTAAATGTTGATTTAGTCTCGCTGGATAGGATGCAGAAAACTCCATATCAATGCTTTTCTTCAGTTAAATCATGGCCCCTTATGACAGTGCACTCTGAACATGGTTTCATGGATGGAGAATAGGATCATAGGAACCTATTTACATCAATGGTCACCGATCCATGAATTCATACCCACAATGTCAATCACACAAAAATGATAGGGCTTTGTTTCAGATGTGTTCATTTGAGAATGATCAATTCTATAATTCGCATGAGAGAATACCAGTTTGTCTTGGTCTGTAGTAGTACCTCCCATAAATGACTTTTTCGTATCTGAGATTACGCGGTGATTCATCCATAAGGTCGTCAATTCACACCGAGATTCCGGTAGGACTGCTTACGAAGGAAGGTTCTTGGAGATGGACTTTAGAGCCTCTATTGCTGCTTTTTTGTCGTTGTGAATAAATGGTTCATTGCACCAGAGCCAGCGAAGAGACTTGACCGCTTCCCTAATCTTTAGACTCCCCGACGTAACGATTTCCGTGACCACATGATCAATTTCTATGCGAACATCGTCATGGTGGGCTTCGCATGCCGGGAGTATATGCTTCTGTTTTAATCGGTCAAATTGCACTGAAGCATAGTCTAAATGGGCATCACTGCATTTGCTGAAATCAGGGCATGGAATAGATCTGATCGCATTGATCTGGCACCTTGATCTCCCAGGCATTCGTTGACTACATGTCCAATTCATCATGAATCCCATGATGGAGTTTGCCCAAAGCGAAAACATTTTTAAGACTCTCATATCGTCATGTCGTAGGGGTGCCCAAGCACTTCCCCCATGAGATTTTATATCTGTTGACGCAGCAAGCAAAGATTGTGATGTCCACCGGATGGACCTGTTATAAAACAGTGTGGTACGCATCTGTCTGATCTTGCTGAGCTCTTCCTCATTGGACTGTGATTCCCCCAACACGGGGATGCCATAGTGGGTAGGGGCAACGACAAGGCTATTCTGAATTTTCCAGTCATTTTTCCAAAGAGCAGAGTCCTTGCCAAGTGCATCTGTGGACGGCGGAATCGGATGGAACTCAAAAGCACCTATCTTGGATTTTGAAGTGTGGGGGTGTCCTATCATGTGGTGGGTTGGCCCAACTTCAAAGACACCTCCAATGGTTGACATCGGCAAGTTGATCATGAATGTTTCCCCATCCCATTTTATTTCTCCATCAATCAGAGAGTTGCAAGCACTGGAAAGAGCACCATCCAAAGCCCCGAGTGGATTCCATGGTGCACCACTTTGAGACATAAAGCGGAATGCTATCCCAACTTCGTCGTTCCCAATTTTAATCGGATAGTAGTTGCTATTGGCCGACTCCATCTTTTCAACTGTAGAAAGGATAGATTTAGCGGTCTCGCTGGCCTCTCCATACCTTCGGGGTACTCCCCGCAGGGTGCAACAATAAATCGGGGTGGGCGGAGCGGAGATGTTGGGGTTGACCGTTCGCCTTTGTCTTTTCGTTGCCACGAGCAACATTTCTGGAAGATTTGTATCCGATGAGATAGATTCTCGCGGTGGACCGGTGATGACAATGATCTCTTTAAACTCATGTTCCACCATTCGTCTGATCTCCGCCCATGAAGGAACGAAGGCCCCAGTTAGGGGAAGGACGCAACCGATTCTTCCAGTATTATACTTACATTTTAGACTTCCCAGCAAAAGGAACGAGGCACCCATTCCCGCTGTTTTATTTGCGGTGCGCTTGCGTAGTTGTTCCCCCCAGCGTTTCTGGCAAGATGAACGCTCATCCTCTGAGAGCCCTGCGATATCAAAAGTAGACTGATTTTTTCGAGTTCTGGAATAGGGTGGATTCATGAGCACCCAATCAATCCCCCCATGCGGGACATGCACAGATGAGTTTGTGACCTGATCAGTTCCCGAGAGCTGCTCAACTCCTGAGCGAGAGAAGATATCTGTAAGCCTATCTACATCAAAAAATTCTAATGCACCCGTCTGACCATCCTCCGCCCCAACCTCAACCCAGCCGATCTGAGTGTCTCCATAGGTGTCCCCTACCCCCAAAGAAGCAAGAGAAGATGTTGTCAAATGAGCGGCGATCGGAGATATATCTACCCCAATTAAGCCTCCCTCCATAGACAGTCTGTGCATGGTAAATACATCTGAATGATCCAGACTATGTTGTTCATGTATTTGACGGACGCGACGGTATCCTGCACGAAGTAGTGTTCCAGTGCCACAGGCCAGATCTGCGACCTTTCGATGGTCAAATAGCCTTGTATTTTTCCACTCCTCTTTGGTTAAGCCCGCATCAAGGATCGTCAGATGCGCCAGCATCTCGGCCGCCGCTGGCAGGGTATAGAACTGTGCCGCTCTCTTGCGATCCACGCTAAGCTTCGGAAAAAGTTCTGCACCGACACTAATATGCAATCCTAACTGAGAGTCCTCAACCTCCCTGACACACTCAACAAGTTTACATAGAGACCTTTTCGTTGCCCCAGCATTCAGCTTCAGGGATTCTTCCAGAACATCTATTGCTGGTTTAAAGATAGACCGCCAGTTCCTGTCGCGTATCTTTGTCCAGATATTTAGGTGCATCAAGGGATCGGTATTGAGCGGGTCTACATGCGGAATTTTCTCCCCCTCCTTAACGTCAACCCCTTGCACCGCTAGACGTTGCTGAACTAGCAACGCATTTAACCACATGAGCATCATCGTTTGAATCCCCTCAACAGGTGAACGTTGAAGTAGGTGATTCGACAGGAGCTCTTGATGGTCATCAGACAGCTCGGACATGAGGATATTCGCGGCATTTTTCACCAAATCTGCAACCTGTTGGCTCACCTGGGACACGCGTTCCTGAGATAAGGCAAGGGATGGTATGATTCGAATTAAGTCGTAAATATTCCCAGATATATATCCGTCTTTGGGCCATCTGCCCCCATTTTCTTCGTCTCTATGGACTGCATATCTCAATTCGACACCCCCTATAATTGTATCAACGATTTCATAGGAAGGTGTCTTCTGGAATGAGGCGGGTATATGTAGGGCTATGCAGGAGTGAACGAGATGATTTGATTGAGTTAATCGTAACCCTAGCCGGCTTTGAGCATCCTTATCAGCATCTCTGGCATTATATGATGATTCAATGATGACGGGGGGAAGAATTCCATCGGTGATAATAAGGTCAGGTCTTTTATTTCTTTGCCCTCGTACCTTCCCAGTCTCCTCTGCGGATATAGAGTTTGGGTGCTCCCTCCATGACGATTTGACTCTCCTCAGAGCCTTCGCCATTTCAGAATTAAAGATCATTTCATGTGTTTTACCCATCTAATCAAGCCTGACTAGTTTCAGAATGCAGATTGTTTATTGTCCAGAATGTTGAAAACAACCAAGTCCCAATACCGTATTTGCTTTCCCACCATGTCCACACCCGCTCTTCATCTGCACAGTCATATTCAGTAAGTGCGGATGATGCCTCCCCGCGAACTGCGATTCATACCGATTCAGATATTTCTTCCTAACCAGATCAATCGTGTCATAGTACGCAAGTTTTAGCATCACCGAGAATGATTCTGGGTCGTTCGTGTGTGCTAAGTCTCTCTGGATTTTCATGCTGGATTTACCTTTAGACTCGCATCATCATGAAAATCATCCATACCCAAAAGTGCAGGGTAAGCCATCTGGACTGTTGTAGAGTCCCAGTCTTTACCGAGAAAAAATCTTGCATCTTCTACAATGATTTAGTATGCCTGACAATGTTGGTTTTGCAGATATTTTAAGACCCTCATCTGGGGCATTAATACCCATTCGCCCAAAACGAAACTTTTAACTGTCGTTGACGAAAAAAGTCAATGATGTTGATACACCGTACTGCCGCCTGATCGTTGGAAACATGCAGGCATCTGAGGCATCATGATTCCTGTGAGGTAGGATGAATAAGATCCTTTCAGTGCATATATCTATGTGACTCTACATCCAGTTGGTTAACGATGAAGACGTGGAAAACCCCTGCTGTCCAATACACCCAAATATACAACATAATCACATTTGAAAAGGTTCAAACGCATGGATTCAATCAACAATTATTGTGAAATTTTTGAGAGGCACCGTATAGTCAAGATGAATTTGTGCTCGCTGAGTCTATCAGTCATGAGTTTCCTTTCGTATGTGGATGCCAATGACTAAAAAGTATCTTTCAAATGCCAATCCTAACGTATGAACTTTCATTACATCCTCTTCGGTTCGCGAAAATCCTATTGAATCCGATGATCAATCAGATCTATGGAAAGATGCTATCCATCCATCTCTTTCTAACTCTCACAGGCTCACTCGTTGAATATTCGTATCTTAATATGATTGATGTGATGAATAAGAACTTCGTATTACATTGATGGTTGATCATCAATTCTAATGTTCAATTCAGGGATGTTCATACCCTGTGAGATGAAGATCATTCTATTCCTGGACATGCACCAGGTAGCTCCCAATGATCTAATCTGAACCTTACTATGTCTAATGGGTTTTGCCAACATCATTGACCACCGTATAAAAACTCAGAAAGTGTCTTCGGCTATGTCATCCGATGTCATCAAGGTTTCGGTCATTATTGTGAACTACAATGTAAGAAATCTCCTACGGCAATGCCTTCTCAGCGTTGAACGATCTCTGATCAACATTCCATCCGAAATTATCGTCGTTGATAACAACTCAGTCGATGGATCGGTTAGCATGGTCACTGAAGAGTTCCCGAACGTTACGCTCATTGCAAATCCTTCAAATACTGGATTCTCTACGGCCAACAATCAGGGTCTTCACATTGCAGGCGGTGAGTATATTCTTATTCTAAATCCAGATACGATCGTTGAAGAAGAGACTATTCAGGTGTTTCTTGACTTCATGTTGGAACATCAGGATGCAGGAGCGGTCGGTTGCCGAATTCTACACCCCGATGGATCCTTTGCTCTGGAGAGTCGTCGATCCTTCCCGACTCCTACCGTTGCCTTTTACCGTATGACGGGACTAAGTCGACTCTTCCCGCATAGTAAGATTTTTGGACGCTATAACCTTACATTTCTTCCTGAAGACCAAGTGACTCCAGTGGATGCTTTGAGTGGCTCTTGCATGTTCTTGCGTAGATCCGCTCTTTTTTCATCCGATGAATATCCCAGCGATCATGAAGCGGCGGGGCTCTTTGATGAGGGGTTCTTTATGTACGGAGAAGACCTTGACCTCTGCTACCGAATTCAGAAAGCCGGCTGGAATATCTACTATACACCTGAAACCCAGATCATCCACTATAAAGGAGAAAGCACCAAAAAGGGAGAGATCAAATATACTCGCCTGTTCTATGGAGCAATGACGCGCTTTGCTGAGAAACATCTTAGTGAAGATTATCCAAGAGCTTTTTTATGGATTTTGCATCTGGCCGTGATCGTTCGTGCCTCTCTTTCAGTGATAGGAAATATGCTACGCCATCACGCCATGCGCGATCTGGTGATCTGCTACGGGATCATCACTGGTTTGGGTCTGCTGAGATCCTTCCAGACGGGGTTGCAGTTCCCCCCCATCTTCTATTGGGGGCTCTGCCCGCTGTTTTCTCTGATTATCATAGGAGTGATTGCTGTTTGGGGGGGATATCGCGGGACTGCCCCTCGCATAGGCTTGGTGCTACTTGGATCGTGTATTGCTGTCACTTCCATGGCTGCACTGTCGTTTTTCGTCAAACAGATCGCATTTTCCCGAATGGTGATCCTTGCCAGCCTCCCCGCTTGCTTGCTGTTTCTATCGGCTATACGCCTGATGACAAAAACGCATCAAAGACGACAAAAACGAACGCTGATCGTGGGCAATGTGCGAGATGCATATGTCCTATCGTCCCATCCTCTGTCTCAGCATCTACTGGTGGGAATGGTCACTCAAAAAGAAATCAACGATATTCCTGCAACACTTAGATGGTTAGGAAACTATGACCAACTACGTGAAATTGTACGTATCCACCACATTGAATCTGTGATTTTTTCAACAGCAGAATTGACCAATAAAGAAATCTTTGCTCTGATCCAGCAATTGTCTGGAATATCCCTCAAATCCTATATCCTTGCTGACGTACAACATCACTTGATCGGAAAATCATCCATTCAGGACTTGGACAGAGGTACTCTTTTTGATGCGGAAGAGGTGATTGGATCCATTCGTAGTCCAGCGGCCCGCCGTTTGTCTGATATCATTGCAGCTCTGATGGGGGCGATCATCCATCCTTTTGTTTCTTTATTATCACGGATATCTGGCCCCCAGTCCAGATGGTTCCGCCGCTATGAACGGACCCGTCAGTGGATGATGGTTTTATCGGGCAAGCGATCCCTGATTGGCTATCATGACGATGATGAGTTTACCCCCTTGCCTGAATGGCAACTTCCACATGGGGTCTTTACCGTCAGCGAAATGCTTGGTCCTAAACTCAAAAGACCCCAGGAAGAAATAGAACAGGCACACTGGTACTATGTCCGCAACCAGTCTGCAATCATGGATTGGATGATTGCTGTGCGTGCCCTCCGAGGATCAATCTAATGAATCCAGCCTTCCATGTAGACTCTGGGCTGTGCTTCCATACCAAAATCTACGATTCATTGTGGCACTTGAAGATAAACCAGCCATCAGAAGGGTATACACTCTCTGAACATTCACCTTACTTCAAGATCGTTTCAATATCTGTCGGTTAACATGTTAAATCAGGGGGATACATTGGGTGCCTATGATATCCACTCCGTCATTGGACAGGGTGGATTTGGAATTGTCTATCAAGGGGTTCACCGAGAACTGGGTGCCACCGTCGCCATCAAGGAATTCTTTCCTGCCGAAATTTGTGTCCGTCATCATCAATTGGTCCAACCCAGTAAAGGTGAATTTCACCATCCATTTGAAGAGAACCTAGATCGGTTCATCAAGGAAGCCAAGCAGCTGGAATTCTTCCGCGGAAATCCCAATATTGTTACATGCAGAGACTTATTTCGTGCCAATGGGACTGCCTATATCGTCATGGATTTTATTGACGGACTATCCCTTTCTCGTCTTTTCCAGCACCGCGAAACAAAAGGAGCCCCCTTCACGGAACAGGATTTAATGCAGGTCATTGGTCCTCTAGTAAACGGTCTCCAAACCGTGCACGCATCAGATGTATTTCACCGAGATATCAAGCCATCCAATATTCTGATTCAACGCAAGGATGATTCTCCCGTCCTGATTGATTTTGGGGCAGCTAAGCATGAAATCACGCGGCATACAAAATCGTTCGCTCCCTACTCAGATGGCTATGCGGCCATCGAGCAGATTGGAGAAGGTGACATTGGACCGTGGACGGACATCTATGGTATCGGAGCCGTGATGTGGAGAATGGTTGCCGGTGGTAATCCACCGTTTTCTCCACCCAATCCCCTTGCCAGTACTCATCGTGCCTACAAGTTGATGCAGGGACATGAAGACCCACTTCCATCTGCCAAACAGATTGGAAGCGGTCGATTTTCCGATCAACTCCTCTGTGTCATTGATGACTGTCTCATTGTAACACCAGATCAACGAATTCAAGACTGTAAAGAGCTTCAAGAACGACTCACCTCATTAACAGAATCCAATTCTTCTCTGGGAGTCATTCATTCTTTGAGGCAGCCATCTCATTTATCACCCGATCAGGCTACTCCCATTGATGCAAGTCCTCATGATCAATCTAATGAGGCACTGGAGCCCAAACTAAACGGTTGGAGAGTACTGAATGTCTTCCTCGCCATCATTGGTGGATTTCTTATTCTTGTCAGTGCCTTGGGAGTCTGGGGAATCTGGTACGATCACGGCATCAACTATGGTGACGATGACGATTTAGCTCTCTCCATTGGTACAACTCTATTTTTTGCATTACCCCTGTGCACATTAGGATTGTTTCTGTTCTCCTATGGACTCCCTGCTACTCGAAGAAGGTGGTATCAACCCAGAAACAAAATCCATCCATTGCAACAATCTGAGCCTCTTCATGACAGTCACCGTTTCAGGAAAAGAACGCTCAGGACGATCTACTTTCTTCTGTCCCTTTTAGGCATCTATGTCATGAGTTTAGGTTTCGGTCAAATCATAGGATATATCGCGTTTAGCGTCGCCCCACCTAACTCACTTACGTTTGGACTCATGATCAGTGTTATCTTGTTTTCCTTGATTCCTTTTATCCTTGGATTTTTCATTTTCTGGGGAGCATCTAAAGGTTTAACGAAGAGTAGAGTTGACGCTCTCCAAAGTGATGGAGAGGTACCATGATTATTTGGTTAAATGAGTTGTGTAGACGTTACGTGCACGAAAGCAATTCTTACTGACAACACACTCATGATAGACATATTGATGATGACTCAATCAACTCCTTTGTCCATCCCCCGTGCGAGAAACATCCATCCAGAGGCGGTTCACCATGGGGAGCGGAAAGGTTGGGAGAATGGGTTCCTGTTTTCTCCTGCTTTGAACAACAGGATCAGTAGTCATCATTATGATCTTAGATTCTCATTGATGCGACTGATCACAACCTCTTGTAAGGAATCCCATGAATGAGCTTCGTAAAGGATTTATCCTTCGTGATTACGAGATTCTTGAATTGATTGGACGGGGAGGATTTGGACTTGTTTACAAGGGAATGCATCGTCAACTTGGAGTTCAGGTTGCCATCAAGGAATACTTTCCATCGGATGTATGCCATCGGGTAGGTCATTCTGTTCAACCCAGCAGGCTTGAATTTCAGGCTTCCTTTGAAGAGAGTCTGAATCGATTTGTTTCTGAGGCAAAGCAGCTGGAAAAATTTCGTGACTGCCCGAATGTCGTTACCTGCAGAGATTTATTTCATGCCAATGGCACGGCATATATTGTGATGGATTACATTCATGGACTGCCCCTTTCAATGCTACTCAAACGCAGAGAAGCTCTGGGGGAACCATTTACCGAGCTTGATCTGGTCCGAGTCATTTCTCCTTTATTGCGCGGTCTGCATACCGTGCATCAATCGGGTGTGTATCACCGCGATGTGAAACCATCCAATATTCTGATCCGACGTGACGACAATAGTCCAGTACTGATCGACTTCGGAGCTGCAAAACACCAGATCAGCAGACATACCCAATCCGTTGCCCCCTACTCAGACGGCTATGCAGCCGTAGAACAGCTCGGAGAGGGAGAAATTGGCCCTTGGACCGATCTCTATGGCATTGGTGCAGTGATGTGGCGAATGGTAGCTGGCGGTGCCCCACCGTATTCTCCTCCCAACCCTCTCCCAAGCCAACAGCGAGCATATCAGATCACTCAAGGACAACCCGATCCACTGCCTTCTGCACGAAACATTGGACATGGCCGATTCTCCTCTGGACTTCTTCAAGCCATTGATCAATGCATGTCCATCAAGGTCAGTAAACGAATACAGGATTGTGCCCAATTACTGGATAAATTGAATGCATCCCTCGGTCGCTCCAATCCAACGGATGTACCATCAATAGCAGACAACAAACAACCGAACCATCAATCCTCCTATCCAAGTGAAGATGACAGCCTACATCCGAATCCTATCAAGAAAAGACGCTTGATTTTGATCCTTTTAATCGGATCTGCACTTCTCACCGGTGCTGGAAGCATTGCCTATCAGCAAACTGCCCTATGGCAGCATTTTACCGCCTATATGGGGCGAGCCGAAGCACAGTTCCATTTGGGGGCCATGTATGATCATGGTGACCGCGTGGCTGAAGACGATGAAGAGGCATTCAAGTGGTACAGTCGTGCTGCAGATCAAGGTTTAGCGATTGCACAACTCAGCCTTGGTCATCTGTACTATCATGGTGACGGTATAGAGGAAAACCATGAGGAGGCATTTCGATGGTACAGCCTCGCAGCGGATCAAAATCATGCTGAGGCTCAGCTCAGACTTGGACATATGTATCATCGTGGAGAGGGTATCTCCCAAAATGATCCTGAAGCATTTCTGTGGTATCAGCTCGCAGCTCAGCAGGGACTTGCCGAAGCTCAGTTACAATTGGGAGAATTCTATTTCTCAGGCACAGGGATAACGATGAATCAGTCCATTGCCTCAGAATGGTTCCACCTTGCTGCTGAACAAGGACTAGCCGAGGCTCAGCTACGGTTGGGACTCATGTATTTGTCTGGACAAGGAGTATCCAAAAATCCTGTAGAAGCATTCAAGTGGCTCAGTCTTGCAGCTGAACAGGGGTTCCGAACCGCTCAAGATCTGATCAATCTCATGGATACCACTTCTGAGTAAGGAATGCATCACACGTTTAATCTCCCGCGACTCGGTCTAGATCTCTATCCACACGATTGGTGGTAGAACCAAATCAGTTACTCCAAAGTCTTGCGTGGACCATTAGGACCATTCATCATGTAATCATGATACTCCACAAATGACATCACTGGGAAGCGATCCTCATTGAGTTCCTTCAGTTTGACTCCAATGTCAGTAATATAACTTACCGATCCCTGAGTATCTAATGATCCATCACACCGATAAACAATCATTACACGGAGACGTTGATGATCTTCAAATTCAAATGAAGGCCAAATTTTGATTAACATGATTTCAGCGTTCTTGAAGTTTTGATCAAAAACTGTTCGGAATGCCTCCTCAAGATGTTCAAGATTCTCCGAGGTTGACCAATCACACAATACTTCCATGAGAGTTTAGAATTTTAAATCACCTCATTACGTTCAATACTCAAAATGTTTCTTTTTAAGCAACGGATTAAATTTCAACTGTTTAAATCCACTTACTGCAATTAGGATGACAAACAGGTGCTTACTGGGAATCCTTTTAGGCATCCGAATTTGTAACATTTCTTATTCAAGTATCAAAGATTTTTGGTTCTTCCACTTTTTCGGTGGGTTTACCGATTCTGATAGCCTACTGGATATAAATCCAGACCACCGAGATGGAAGTAAATTGCATTCGCAAACCGCTCTTGATTTCGGAATCCTCGTGCACGAACTTTGATCGCTTTAA
>JAPOUL010000086.1 GCA_026708685.1 Bacteroidota bacterium | reverse complement strand
AAGAGCTACCCCAGTGGAACTATGATATTTATCCCACAAAGGCGTAAATTGGAAAGATCCACAAGATTGTTTTTAAGGAAAGATGGGAAAGTTATTTCTGCACATGCCCTAAGCCATATCCCTCAGTAATGGCTCTCAGAACTAATTAAGGATTGACCTCATGATTTACGACAAGTCTCTTTTTATTATTTGAATGCGATTCTTTGAACATTGGGATGGAAGATCGGAGTTCCTCAAAAATAACCAGAAGCATTTTACACATACCCCTTTTTTATCTGATAATCAAACCAGTGCCAAAATTCTGGGACCATACTTGGGGAATAGTAGGTGTGCCAAACCGTGATCACAGAACTAGCATCAATAAGATATAGCATAACAATGAAAAGACTCTTTACTCAATGCTGAGTAGCTTAAACACATTAGATGGTTTGACCCCAAGAATGATTGCAGCTTTGGTGACAGTAAGACCTCCCGATTGTATCATTCGGTTAGCAAACTCAAGAGTTTGATTTCCAAGTTGATATCGTTGAGTTACATAATAACTTGGACCTTCTTGTTGACCAGTTTTAGATGCTTTTTGTTTTTCGTGTAAAGACTTATTCCAGTCATCTCGATAGTTATCCATTAATGATGAATAAACTTCCTGCTGAATCAATCCTTCTTGATAAAACCTAGTTGCAACCATCATGCGACTGAGTTTCCGATCATCTGAAATGTGAGAGATTACTTCTGGAACGTTGGTAATATCACTTTGTAATTCTTCTTTTATCACATGTAAGGGAAGGAGCCAAGTGCCTGCCACCCGGCTGCAAAATTTTTCAACGGGATTTTCAATTTCAAAATCACTGATGCCTGTTTGATCAAGGAGTAGGTGGACGGTTTCATGAAGTATTGAGAGTGATTTGGCAGGGAATGAATCACTGCGATTGATGATCATTAAAGGGGCTATGTCATCTGTAATTACAAATGCTCTAAACAAATCAGTCGATAACTTGGTGTGATGGCTCCCCAAGTCGTTCCTTAAAATAATGAAGATTCCAGATCGTTCACATGAGGAACGAATTAATTTGAAGGAGTCGTTTTTATTTGGCTGCTTGTAGTATATGCGGGGCGTACACTGACTACCGAGTATTAAGCTCAACCCATCTAATGCATCTTGAATAAAGTCTGAGTATGTGGTTTCAGACATGTTGTGCAGTATGTGCTCCATAGCTTTGGATTCCTGGGGCAGGTCCCACTTTTGCCTTAACCAGCCAACAAACGAAAGGGGGATCGCCTCCTCTAGTTCCAATGTGGTTCTGATTAGTTGCTGACTGGACTTTGCATATCGGAGAAGTGCATTGACTAGAGCCTGATCTTTGTCAGTATATTCCTTTTTTCGCCCGCGAAAATCAGCACCATAATTCGCCTCAGCAGGTATATCCTCCAGATAAAAGGTCACTGCTGGTCGTCTGTAAACTTTTGCCATCCTCAAAAGGATGGATTCGGAAGGAATTTCCTCTCCGTGCTCAATTTTCTCAAGCCGCACTTCATTTAGACGAATCTTAGAGGCCGCTTCAGTAGCGGTGAGTCCAGCAGTTTTACGTGCCCAAACCAAGATGTTAGAGTTCACGGATGGCATTACCGAATCAGGGAAGAATAAGAGTAGCAATGATGATAACTAAAAGAATGATATTGATTGAGAATAATAAGACAGGATCTGACGAATTTGATCTCTAATGACCATAAGATATTTCTTCTCACACAGGTAAGGATCAACTTCCAAAACTTAACTATGAACCCAATCTCACAGGTTGACGATACTCTGACCCAAAAACGATAGATGCATCTAACAAGAAGAAATGAGTGCATACGAAGAAATAGGGAATGAGAAATTTCATTAAGTTGATGAGATAAGAAAGATTAAGCAATCAATGGAAGGCAGTACGTACGGAGAAAATGGCCATATGTTGGAGATAATAACACGATTATTAGAACTGAGAGGAAAATAAGCAATTCAGATCTGCAATCCGATTCACCTATCCAACTTATTCAACAGATGGGTTAGAAAAATTTTCAATCCAAAAAACAAGACAGCCTAACAAAAGATAATGAGACTGACCCAGATATTTCCTCAATCAAAAAGAAATACTGCAACTCCAGTAAAAATGGTCCAGATCACCAAGGACATATTAAAGTTGAACGTAATGAAGTGGTTGTCGTGCTCCTTAAGAATTTCGAGCATCCGATGAACCGCTTCAATCGTGTCCATTTTCACGAAGTTTTTATCACCAGTCTATCAAGTGCATCAGAATGTAGAATGTGATACAATGATTTCATCATGATATCAATATCGGGGCCAAACAATTTTTGTGCACTGTTATCTTGATTTATCACCTCAGAAATATTTGACAGAGGCTCTTGAATTTCATCGAAAAAATCTAAAGATTCACCAGCTGTTTTGATGATCTTCAAATGATCCTGAATAGCCTTCACCTCAGTTGCCTGTAGTGTAATAGACCTATTCATGTGTCAATGTATGACTCAGAACTGAAGTAGATTGTCAAGCAAACTACGCTGCGCTGAGTGACAGGTTTCAGGCTCAAGTATTATTTGATCACCACCTCAGAATCCATCCACAGAGTGCTAACCATCATAGAATCAATGACTAATTGTCAATCGTTGACCCGGACGAATCGTGTTAGAACGAAGGTTGTTGGTGGACTTGATACTCCGAACAGTCGTTCCATACTTCTTTGCAATCTTGGAAAGATTATCTCCGCGTTTAACGGTATGGACGGTGTTCCCTTGTGGAATTTGTAGCGTTTGACCACGTTTGATTCTAGAATTGTTGAGTCCATTGGCACGTTGAATGGCACGAACGGAGGTGTTATACTTCCTAGCTAAATCAGAAAGAGTATCTCCCCGCCGAACTTGATGCCTGAAATTCGGTGCACTATTCTGCTGCGTTGAGCGGGTGGACGGAGTTGAACGATTGACGGTGCGAGAGACGGATGTATTCACAACTTTGGGGGTCGTCTGACGAGTGCTTGAGGCAATGGACTTGTCATACTCAATCGGTTGATTAATCCGACGCCCCCATGCAACGGTTCGTGCACCAGTGCTTTCTAGGGTTGCCACTTGTCGTCCAGCCAATCCCGGGATCACAAGCATCTGGCCTGGGTGAATCACAGACCCGCGGAGTGCGTTGGCATTTTGAATGGCTTTCACACTGACATCGTGACGCTTGGCTATTTTACCAAGATTGTCTCCCCTGCGTACACGATATTCGCCGGGCATAGTTTTTTCTTTGTCAGGGAGTCTCTCAAATGCGTCGGCAAAACGGGCAAAGGTGTTCAAGGGAATCCTTAATGTGTACGGAGAACGGTCCGGCGGAAGCGTTCCACGCCGCAACTCTGGGTTCAGGGTTTTAATCTGATCCGTTGTCGTACCTACCATTTTGGCAATCGTCTCAAGCTGTAAGACACCACTTACTTTTACCTCGTCATAGGCAAGTTCTGGCCCATTGGATGTCGCAGGTAATCCAAACTCTGCTGGGTTGGACATGATCAATGCGAAGGCAATAAATTGGGGCACATAGCCTGCCGTTTGACGGGGCAAATACTTTGAAATCGCCCAGTAGGATGGTGGATTGCTCATCGTGCCACCCGCACGAGTAACAGCACGGCGTATACACCGGGGGCTACAGTTATAGCCTGCCAACGCTAGATGCCAATCTTCCCCATAATAGTCGTAGAGTTCCTTGAGATGGCGTGCCGCGGCACGAGAGGCTTTGATTGGATCCATTCGCTCATCAACATAACTGTCAATTCGTAACCCCATGGCTCGCCCTGTGGCAGCCATAAACTGCCACATTCCAACAGCATTAGCACTGCTTCGGGCAACGGGGTTCAGTCCACTTTCACCGACTGCAAGATACTTCAACTCATTGGGAACTCCTTCTTCCTGAAACACCTGCTCAATCATTGGAAAGTATGTATCAGCACGCCCCATCCATCGAATCAGGGTCTCCCTGCGATTGGTCAATAACCATTCAACCGCACCTTCAACCGCACGATTTCGCGTCATGGGAATGGTGGTTTTCATGGGATCAATCTTGGACAGCCCCGTTGACTGTGCTACAGGATTCTGAACCCGGGCCTGTGCATCAAACATGTCATTTCTGAGAGCAAAGACTTCCCCAAACTCCTTACGTTCATTGGGGTCAATCCCATAATACTTCTCGTGCTCAGTAACAATGGTTCGATAGAGCTCCTGAAAGCGAGGTTCATTGATCAGTGATGGTTGTTTGGCAAGTACATGCATCTCGGACAAGGCCTCGTCAAGAGAATACTCCACTGTGGGCCAGTCGGAGTTCGCCAGTGCTTTCACAATACGGGATTGCAACAGGTATGCACGGCTGATGCGGTTCATGATCTGATCGCTGGTCAGAACATCATTTGGACCTCCACGGTCTTCCACCAAGGAATACCGGTCATATCCACGAAGATCTTCCACTGGAATGGCCTCGGGAGGCATCAAATCCTGGGCAACACTAGGGAGAACTACTGCGGTCCCCGCGATGAGGATTGTCAAAAGGAGTAAATGATTTTTCATCAAGATGTACCAATCGTGAGAAATGAAAGGTTAACAAAACTTAAAGTTTATTCTATAAAATACGAAAAAACTGTAATAATGTAAGAACTTAAACAATATAACTATAACTAAGTTCTATCTTTTATCTTACGCGTTGAACAAGATTTGTTCCCAACAACTCCCCAATTTGAACAATGGTGTAGAACTACAATGGAAGATTTCCATGTTTTTTTCTCGGATTGTTGAGAACCTTGTTACGAAGCATTTCAAGCCCGGTAATTAGACGCTCTCGAGTTTCATGGGGATAAATCACTTCGTCGACATAGCCATACTCTGCTGCAATGTAGGGGTTTGAGAATTGCTCTTGATAATCTTCAATGAACTGCTGTTCAAGGGCTTCAGGGTTCTCTGCATTCTTGAGAGCTGAGCGGTGTAAAATTTTCACGGCTCCCTTGGCACCCATGACTGCAATCTCCGCATTGGGCCATGCGTAATTCAAATCACCACGGATATGCTTAGAACTCATGACATCATAGGCTCCACCATAGGCTTTTCGAGTAATGACAGTGAGTTTAGGGACTGTTGCTTCACAGAAGGCATAGAGCAATTTTGCCCCGTGGCGGATGATTCCCCGCCATTCTTGATCCGCGCCGGGCAAAAACCCTGGAACGTCTTCTAGGGTCAAGAGAGGAATATTGAACGCGTCACAGAATCGAACAAACCTTGCACCTTTGACCGATGCATCAATATCCAAAACTCCAGCTAAATGGGCGGGCTGATTTGCAACAATTCCGACCGAATGCCCGCCTATTCGAGCGAACCCACAGATCAAATTACGAGCAAACTGGTCATGAATAGCGGTAAATGAATGGTGATCCACAAGGATATGGATCACATCATGCATGTCATAGGGCTTGTTTGGATTTTGTGGAACAAGGGACTCAAGACTAGACTGGTTTCCAGTTGATGTCTGTGGGGTCTGCTTGACGGCAGGCTGCTGCTCACTGTTTTGGGGAAGATAGGTTAGAACAGTCCGAATGGCTTCCAGACATGCGACATCATTAGCATAGACGGCATGCGCTACACCACTTCGTTGAGCATGAACCGTAGCTCCACCGAGTTCTTCAGCACTGACTTCTTCCTGAGTGACGGAATGGACAACATCGGGTCCAGTCACAAACATGTAACTTGTCCCTTGCACCATAAAGACAAGATCCGTGATGGCAGGGCTGTAGACAGCACCACCAGCACATGGCCCTAAGATGGCAGAAATCTGCGGGATGACACCAGAGGCAAGGGTGTTTCTAAGAAAAATGTCCGCATAGCCTCCCAGAGAAACAACGCCTTCCTGAATCCGAGCCCCGCCTGAATCGCTGATACCAATGATGGGTGCTCCATTCTGGAGGGCAAGATCCTGGAGTTGAACGATTTTGGAAGCATGAGCCCGTCCAAGAGATCCCCCAAAGACAGTAAAGTCTTGGGAATAGACATACACCAGCCGTCCATGAATGGCACCATACCCAGTAATAACACCATCTCCGTAGGGACGCTGTTCTTCAAGTCCAAAGTCTGTAGACTGATGTCGGACCAGCTGTCCTAGCTCTACGAAGGAATCTTCATCCAAGAGTACGGTAATTCGCTCACGAGCGGTGAGTTTTCCTTGGTCATGCTGTCGGTCAATTCGCTGCTGACCACCAGGTGTCAAAGCAGCACTGCGGCGTTTTTGGAGTTCTAATGCAGGATTGTTCATTACTGTCGGATTCCAAGCCCCCGAACCACCTGGCCTGGCAGAGCACCAGTATGTTGGCCTTCTTGAAGTACCATGACTCCATTGACGAATACATGGCTCACGCCAGTGGAGAGCTGATGGGGGGTTTCAAAAGTAGCATGATCCTGAATAGTCATTGGATCAAAAATGACAAGATCTGCAAAAAAACCTGATTCAAGGATTCCACGGTCTTCAATGGCAAGGATAGATGCAGGAAGTGAAGTCATGCGCCGAATGCCTTCTGGTAGGGGAATTACTTGCTCATCACGTACATATTTGGATAGGAATCGAGCAAAGGCTCCATAGGTTCGGGGATGCACCATAGAATTCAAGTGATCTCCTTCTGGAGCAATAGATACGGCATCAGAATCAACAGCAACCCAAGGTTGCTCAATCTTTAATCGTACGTTATCCTCATTCATAGAAAAATAAACGGCTTCAACTCGACTAGTATCTTCCAAAATTAAATCCATCATTGTAGATGGAATGGATGTTCCTCGTCGTTCGGCTACTTCGGTGAGACGCATCCCCATGTATGGCCGAAGGGATTCATTATTAAATCCGACTAACATGACATTTTCGGGGCCTGCTTCGAGCATCATGTTCTCCCAATCTGTGGAGGGGGTCATGAGTTCAATTTCCATGCGGGCTCGAATGTCAGGATCCTGTAATCGTGCATGCCAAGCCATCATTCCTCCCTCCCTCACTTCTGGTGGCATGGCTGCATCCAATCCCGTTGCTGCCGCAATATAGGGGTAGATGTCTGCTGTAATTTCTAGTCCCTCGGAGCGTACTTCATTGATGCGGTCAATGACAGATTCCATCTTGGACCAGTTCCTATGTCCAGATGCCTTGAGATGATAAACGTGTCCCCGAACGTCTGCATCTTGGGCAATCTGAATCAATTCCCCTACAGATTCAAGTAGAGATGCACCTTCGCTACGAAGATGTGATGTAAACACGCCGTTATACTTTCCCGCGATTGACGCAAGAGCCGTGAGCTCCTCTGTACTAGCGAATGCACCGGGAACATAGATCAATGCGGATCCCACTCCCAGTGCCCCATCTTCCATCGCTTCTTGAACCAGATTTTGCATGTGCGTGAGTTCTGCGGGTGTTGGTGGTCGATCTTCCTTGCCGATCACATACTGACGAACGGTTGATGCACCGATCAAAGAAGCAACATTAGGGGAAATCCCTTTGTCTTCAAGGAATGAAAGGTACTCATCCAGAGTATTCCATGGAATTTCAGATCCTCCCAATAGCTGCGTTGCGGCCTCATTGGATCCAGAGGCAACGACCACCCATTCCCATAAGTCTTCTTTCATTTCACCCGTCAGGGGACCGTTGGATACCCCTTCACCAAAGACTTCAAGTGTTACTCCTTGCGTGATATTGCTCAAAGACCGGCCATCTGCTATCAGGCTTTCCGTCGCCCAACTCAGCATGTTAATAAACCCTGGAGATACAGCCAATCCAGTGACATCGATTTCTGTTAGGCCTTTACGATCATGAAGATCACCAATGTCTGCGATTCGTTTATTGTCTATTGCAAGATCAGCGATGAAAGGAGCCCCACCTCGTCCATCATAGATGGTGCCACCACGCAGGATCACCTCGTGATCAGCCAGAGGAGTTACTTGTGTAAGGGTGCAGATAAACAGCAAGAGAGTTAACATGAATCGTGAGGATCAGTGTTCAGCTTGGTTTGCTTGGATGCGTCCAAATTCATATTCTTGTGGAGGGGTAGCATTCAAGAGGTGCATCACAAAATAATCCCATCTGCGTCGCATCCAATAATCTCGGGCACCCCCAAATCCGTGCGATTCATTGGGAAAGACGACCAAGTCAAAATCTTTATTCGCCTCCACCAATGCTTCCACCAAAAGAAGAGTATTGGAAGCTGGCACATTGTCGTCCATCAATCCGTGAGCTAAGAGTAGCTTCCCTTTAAGATTAGAGGCTAATGGAATGTTGGATTGATTGTCATAATTGGTGCTTCCATCGGGATACTCTTCATACAATCCCTGCCATTTTTCACCCCAGTCATCCTCATAATTACGATTATCGTGATTTCCAGCTCCACTCACGGCGACTTTATAGAAATCAGGGTATCGTAAGATTGCTCCTGTGGATGCATAGCCACCACCAGAATGCCCCCAGATTCCTACGCGATCCAAATCCATCCACGGATGTTGAGCGGCTAGTTGCTCTATCGCAGTAATTTGATCAGGTAATCCATTATCTCCCATATTTCCGTAATAAGCATCATGGAAGGATTTAGAGCGGCCAGGGGTCCCCATGGCATCAAGTTCTACGACGATGAAACCGAGTTCAGCTGTAGCCTGCTTATCGCGGCGAGCGGGTACAAAACTACGGGTTCCAACGCTACCGCTTTGAGGTCCAGGATAGATATAGTTGAGGATAGGATAACTTTGTGATGAGTCAAAATTCGTGGGCTTGTATATCAGACCATAGAGATCTGTCTGATCATCCCGTGCCTTGACGGTAAAGGGTTCGGGAGGTTGCCAACCCGTACCTAAGAGCTTCGAAATATCTGCCTTCCCTAGATCTACAGCAATACCTCCATCAAGATTCCGCAGAGCATGTTGTTGGGGAATATCAGGTTGAGACCAAGAGTCTATGATATATTTCTTTGAAGGTGAAAACGATATGACATGATGTGCTGGTTCAGGAGTGAGCAGTTGTACCTCTCCACCATCTATGTGTACTCGGTACAGATAATGATAGTAGGGATCTCCATCTTCTCGTCCAGATCCTGTGAAATACAGCATCCGTTGCTGATGATCAATATGGCGAATCTGAAGAACGACCCACTGTCCATCGGTGATTTGATGTTTGAGATCACCAGTGGTGAGGTCATACAGGTATAGATGTCCCCAGTCAGAACGTTCCGAATACCATAGGACTTCATTGGTTTCAAAAAAGACATTCCAGTTCTCTGCACCGACTCCAGACTCATAATAGGTGGGTACATGTTCATGAAGAACCTCTCTGACTTGGCCTGTTTCGGCATCTGCAACCCTAAGCCAAGCATCTTGATGATCCCGTGAGGAAGATACGAAAGCGAGTTGTTGACTGTCTTGACTCCAACGCACATCAAGAAACGTTCCATCCCAATCGGCAATATGATCTGTTGTCGTTCCACGATGAAAATCTGGAGGCATTTCAAGACGGACGGTTTTATTGTCCTCAATGTGGATTACCACTCTTTCAATCATGAACACGACGCTATCTTCTGGTAATGGATAGGGCCATGCTTCAAGTTCTGATCGTCCAATCTCGGTAGAGATCATGTACATATCACCCACACCACGGCTGTCATGCTGAAAGGTGGCAATCTTTTTCGAGTCGGGTGACCACAGCAGAACGGGATCTTCATTTTTGATCCACCCGGCATTATTGGTTGCATATCCAAAATCTTCCTCTCCGTCAAAAGTCAACTGACGTTCTTGTCCAGACTGCATATTTCTGATCCAGAGATTATGATGTTTGCGGAATGCCTGATAGGCTCCATCTGGAGAGATGGATGCATCGGGAGGGATTTGAAATATTCTACGATGACTGGATGGTACGCAGATGTAGGTGGTTACATTGCAGGCAATGGCATTATGTTTACGAGTTGATGAGCGGATTTCTTGTGTTTCAGGATGAAACGAATATTGTGAAAAATCTACCAGCATATCTGAGGATTCTACAAAGTCAAGAATGGTTTCGGTCATACGGCCATGATCAAATAGCAGAGCATGTTCGCCGAGGGCAGGATCTACGAGCATGAGTTTCGATTGATCTGGTGATTCATGAAGATACCAGAAGCGATCGTTGTCCATCCATTTGGGACTCACCGATGTGTGATAGACCATGCGGTTGGTCGTATTTCCGAGCATGGATTCCGCACGAGCATAATCTTGTTCAGAAACGATAAGTTCCTGAGCATTGACATTTATTGCACAGAAGATGAAGAGCGTCAGAGAGATCGTCTTTGAATACATTTGTGTGTCATAAATAAGGAAGCCATCGGGGTACATTGTAACTATTTAGAACTGCAATGAATCCCCATTTGGTCAGAATGTACAGAGTGAACGGGTGTGTGGAGCAGTAAGAACCGTATGAAGAAATTTTTAATGAAAGGGAATCTCTATGGTTTTCACACAGGTGAAATTGGCGATGAATCATGTATATGATACAACACAGATCGGAAAATCTGGTAAGTTTCTGTCTACAATTAGTAATGGCACGATTCATTGATGAGTTTGTTAGGATCCCATAGAGAATCATCAGGGTTGAACTTATCCCCATGGCAGAATATTCATGTTCTCAATAATCTCAGAAATTTGCCTCTCTTTTGGACATAAAGAGTTCTACCAGAATTCGCGTGATTAAGGAAGATAATCTACAGCAAGGAGTAAGAGCACCCTTATCATTCGTGGAAATGTCTGTTACCGCGAAAAACGAAAGATCACAAACATTGTTCTTGCTGACTTTGAACATAACGCGGTTACCGGTATTAGAAAAGAGACGTTTCCCTAAATATACTACCACATAGTTGAATGCTGAGCCCAGAACTACACAGGACAGGGGCCCAAGCTCCCGAAGACGATCCTCCTCCACCTTACTACTCAAGGCGTGACCGCGGCCCTTCGCCCTTTTTTCATGGGCGAGAAGAGGTTAGAAATAGATTCGCCACTGTTCTATCCGACACGATCGGAACGATGAGGAGGACTACTTTTCTTATTCAAGGGCCTCCTGGTGCAGGGAAGTCGGCACTGCTTGACAAGCTATGCGAAGAGGCTAAGGGCTGGGAGGCTACAACCATCGGATCACAGGAGTTATATAACCCCGCAGTACTGGCTCAGTCAATGGACAGGGATTGCGTGCTGAATCGCGAGGCTACAGCCAAAATCAGGATCAAGTTCCTTGAGGCAGGGGTCGCAGAGCAGGTGGCGGGGCACGCAAGTCCCAAGGAAATACTCAGACATCTGGCTCCCGAATCCGGGCTAATCTTAATGCTTGACGAAGCACAAAAGATGAAAAACCTGTCGCAAAACAGGTCGGTGGCGATCGATACCTTGGATGCCATCCACAATGGTGAACTGGGAAAACCAGTCGTACTCCTTACTGCCGGGCTGGGCACCTCCGAAGACGTTTATAAATCACTTGATGTTTCTAGGTTTGCTAGAGGCTGTACCGAGCAACTTGGACGTTTAAATAAAGAGGCGGAAGAAGCTGTGATCCACGATTGGCTCATGAAGGCAGGTGGGGCGACTGGTGATCCGTCGGCTTGGATCAATGCCATAGCATCACGAACGCATGGGTGGCCTCAACACATCATATCTTATACTGATCCTGCAAATGAGTATCTCAAAGCCAATCAGGGGTGCATGACAGATGAGGGATTGCAGCTCACACTCAAAAAGGGGGAGCAGGAGCGAGTGTTGTACTACGAAGCCCGCGTGAAAGGCATTTCCAAGAGGAAGCGTCAAGTCCTTGCACGGATCTTCGCTCATCTCCCACTGGATTCGTGCATGGAAGAAGAAGATCTAATAGATGCACTCAAGGAGGAGTACACCCACGAAGAGGCAGAGAAACTGTTTGAAGACTTACTTGCACGCGGGGTACTTGCTGAGCGCCCCGAAGGGGATTATGGCATTCCTATTCACTCCTTTCATACATGGCTGGTGAATGAATATGCGAAAGACAGTGGCAAGGGTGGAGGCAGTTTCGCAATGGAGAGATAACCTGCAAAAGTAAAGTGCACAGGAAGTCTTTGCGAAGTTCTGAAGTGCAAGCTTGTTAGTCGGTGTAAGTGGCGGTAGCCCCACCAAAGCACGGAGATCTAATAATAGCTTCATTGATGAGCATTTTTCTGACTTAGAAGATTGCATACACAGGTATTTCATCTTGGAAATAGTTCTATAAGGACGAGTAATTGCAAGGATAAACAAATGAAGAGTAAGGTCATGTGAAAAATGAGGCCTATACAGATCCTGTTACTTCCATCCAGCCATTCCTGGATGCCCTTGGATTTGACGATCAATTGTCCTATCACCATGGTCGCTTTGGAGTGATTGCTCATAGATCAAAAAAAATAATTGAAAATTTGGTCATTGGTTGGCTCACTTTGTTTTTCATATGAAAATATGGACTATGATTCGCTTGGCATGAGTGATGGGGAGGGACAGAGTCCATCCTATCAGACCGATCGCCAATGGTTTGAATGTGATTATCTGATCCAGCCAAAGTTTTTCGTGATGACCAACCTTGCATGGAGATAATCGACTCATCCGCACCAGTCATGTGTGTCAATAGAAACCATTCATTCACTTCAAGAACATGAACAAATTCCGAATATTTATTTCGTGGCCAATGATCTTTGTATGTCTGCTGATTTTCATGCAGATATCCATCCTTGATGTGCAATCTCAGAGTACCACCATGACAGCATCGGTTACGATCTCCCACCCAGCCACCTCCTATACATTGATAACAGGGAGTGACCTTTCTTTTGAACCTTAGAGCTGTCATCTGCGACGGGTGGAGCTGCAGTCGTTCCAACCGCGGCATCCAATGCTGATGCCTCCCGATTTACAATCACGGGCGGTGTCACTCAAACAGGTTCTCCCTCATGGGGGACGGCCATCGTTCAGGTCAACAATACATCTACCAATCCTACAGTTGCTTTTACGTATCCAGCTGCACATCGCAAGGATTCTTGTTCAGGAAGCACCGATAGTAATGGAAAAGACTGCACGATCGATTTCACTGGAGGTGCCAATGGGTGGTCAGCAACCGAGCCTGCCCAACGTATGCCAACGATGAAGAAAAAGAAATTACGCAAGTTGATAAGCCTGTATTGTAGATGTTTCGGAGGTCAAGTCACTACTGGAAATGGAAGAATGATCAATACTGGCTTGACTATTTGTGTTTTTTTCAAGATCTCCTCAAATCAAGTAAGAAGTTTCAGGAGGGTTTAAATTTAGGGGTTTTTGATTGTTCTTCAGCCACTGTTCATGGCGTTTCTGTGCTGAATCTTTTAATCGTTGCATGTGAATTTCCCTCCATCTTCGGGTATTTCTTGGGTGGCATTTCCAACACCATGCCTGAACTGCGTTATTGGGTATTTCTATCCAAGTAGAACATCCCTTTGCACAACACTCCACCCAGTTTTCATACGTAGAACTGTCTACAGGACCAGTGTAGATGATGCCATTTGATAAGCGATAATGAATTTGATCGACCATAACAATAGAACCTGCTCAGATACCATTGTCACAAGGCCGTTGGTTACTATTCTGCTACGATTGGTTTATGTTCAACCCAACCAACATGGAATTCATTTTAATTCCAGTCTGATTTTAATGGATGAGAGCATGTGAAGAATGAGCAGGTCATGTCATACGAGGCACTCAGATCATCGATGGTGGAACGTAAGTGATTTTCCATTATCCAATGGATGCACATTCTGATTCAAAGGGCAATGTTATGGACTGGAAGGTAGCACAGGATGATAGGTGTCAATTCTCAAATACATCTATTTCTGGAGGAAGAACGGATGAGGCAGAGTCATTGATTTGATCATAAAATTAAGAGTTGTGTTAAAATCACAAAAGTAGTAGCATCCGCTATGATGTTTTTGATGTTGAAGTGGTTACTCGGTTAAACTTTGTTATCAATACTCCAGTAAGAGTCTACATTTAACCACTGATGCATGGAGTATTTTAAATAGGTATTGAGCATGAAAAATAACTCTGGTGAAACCAGAAATAATCAATTCCATATAAGGGATGTTTAAGCTACACTATATAATTATTTTTGAGTTTAAATGACGGGAAGAATTTATACGTGGGTAACAAGCTACCAAAGGCGAATGATAATGTTGCCGACACTCCTCCATTCATCTATAATAATCCTATTGATTTGTACGGCATCTAAGGGATTAGCCCAAGAGCTGGAGCAATATGTTCCAGAAGTTGTCGTTGTCCAGTTTGAGACAGGACAGGTGATAGGAAAACACGCAGGGGCGACGGGGCTACAGGGCTTTGACCAAAAATCATCCAAGTTTGGTGTTCACGGTATAGAGCGTGTCTATCCATTTCTGGATTATGTAGAGGAAACCCCCCGGACGTATGAAAATCTGATTGCCTTGCGCAATACATATTATGTGCGGTTTGACTCCGATACCACACCTCAGCAGGTAGCTGAGGAGTTCAGTTATCTGCCTGGTGTCGTGTATTCCGAGCCAGTTACTGTGAATTATACTTCGGATCTGCCTCAGAGAGCAACTCCGAATGATGCACTTTTCGGGGTGCAAACTGAACTAATACAGTTGGGGCTTAGCTCAGCCTGGGATATTGTTAAAAGCGAGAAGAAGAATCCACGTGTTGTGATTGCGATCGTGGACAATGGTGCCCAATGGAATCAT
>JAPOUL010000075.1 GCA_026708685.1 Bacteroidota bacterium | reverse complement strand
GCCATATCACCCTTCAATTCTTCGTGCATCGTTGCCATATCACCCTTCAATTCTTTCCGAAGATCTTCTGTAGCCTTCTGAAAGTGATCAAAACGCTTGTTCATATTTGCGAACATACGTGAATTATGGATAAAGAAGCCCAAACCAAGCCCAAGTACTGTAACAATAAGAGTGATAAATTCTGGATTCATTGGAAGAGAATTAGAGTGAAGTATTCGTAACTAGCAAAACACCTTGTTTAACATTAAAAATCTAATGATGTTCCCACCCCCACAGGATAGGCGTGATTTTCAACATTCATTAAGTAGGATCTCAGTAGAACAAGTATCACTTACCGCGTACAATAACATAATCCGTACTACCAATTTATGAGGTTGATGGAAAATGAAAAGCAGGCCACCTTCTCTAAATAGCATGTGGAAGGATTTTAGAATACTCATCAAGGACGTTTGTTCATTAGTTCAATCAATTCCGAGAGAATCACTATTCATTCTGTCATCATCAAGAAAACTTTAATCCGTTCAAACGATTTGAACATACCATATCAAACAACAATACTCACGCCAGGTTTGGGAATTTCGTAATGACCATCTGAATCTGGTAGCACGGGAGGATCAGCATCCCATGCAAATGTTTCTGGCATTAGATCAAGTTCACTAGACATAGCCTCATCCCATGTGATCACTTTCCCAGAGTATGATGCCATTCGACCTAAAATTGCACTCATTGTTGCAATTGCACCATTCTCTGTATCTGCAAATTTATATTCTCCTGCATTAATCGCCGCAAACAACTCATCATGCTCTTGCTGATAAGGATTCGGATCGTCCTTGCTGTTATGTTTGAGTAGAACCTCACCCGATGAAGTATAAATTTCACCCGGAGAGGGAGCGGATCCAAGTGTTCCGTGAAAAGCCTCTGAAACTCGATTCATACAATCTGGAATATGTCTGCACTGACTCATCATTCGGCTTCCATCTGCATACTCAAATTCAACAAAATGATGATCGTAAATTTCACCATGATCAAGTCCAGTACGAACCTGCCGTCCACCCTGCCCCTGAGCCTGAACGGGATGTGCATTCTTGACCCAGTTGCTTACATCAATATTATGGATGTGTTGTTCTACAATATGATCGCCGCAGAGCCAATTGAAATAATACCAGTTACGCATTTGGTATTCCATCTCTGTTAATGGACGCCCCGCTTCCTCCTCTAACTCGGCACGAGAACGAACCCAAACTCCCCCACTATTCCAATAGACACGACTCATAATGATATCTCCTATTGCACCATTATGAATCTGCTCTACCCACTTGATGTACTCCGTCTGATAACGACGCTGTAGACCTACAACCACATTGAGCTGCTTTTCTTTTGCTTTTTCAGCAGACGCAAGCACCCTGCGGATTCCCGGTGCATCCGTTGCAACAGGCTTTTCCATGAAAATTTGCTTTCCTGCATCCACAGCCGCTTCAAAATGGATTGGCCGAAATGCTGGAGGAGTGGTCAAAATAATAACATCTGACGCGGCAATTACATCATGATAACCGCTGAATCCATCATAACGATGATCTTCCGATACATCAATCCGACTGATTGCATCCATAGTCATCTCATCAGCCTCTTCTGGATTCATCATGTTCTGGAGACTCTCCTCAATACGATCCGAAAATGCATCCGCCATAGCCACCAATTTGGTGTTGGATGCCGCTTTTAAGGCTTGTATTGCAGCACCAGTGCCTCTACCACCACATCCAATCAGTCCAACCTTGATGGTGTCATCCACTCCATAAAAGGCATTCGCACCAGCCGGAAACTGGCTTGCAAGTGTAGAACCTACAACAGCGGCAACTCCACTCCTGACAAAGTCTCTACGGTTAAACGATTTTTGAGAATGATTCATTGGTTGAAGGTTAGTTGTGAGAATATAATGAATTTTGGGGAATTATTGGCCAAGTGCGACAGACCAAAATTCTGCCTGTTCTTGAGGAGTCGGTTGTATGTACGGTCTTACAATCCTAAAACCTACAAACGGAGAATCAGTATTCCACCACATAGATCTGGGAATTTGAGGATCTCGGCGTTTCCAATCAAGATCTGACCTTAGTCTTGCACCACAACGGAGAGATTCTGGAGAATCATCGTATGCACCTCCTCTGACAGTGCGGGGATGCAACCGAGTTGGAGTAATCCATGGATCAACCATCATTGTATCTGCTACCAACTGTTCAAAGAAGCTACTGCTATACTCATCCAAGGTCCATTCGGCTACATTGCCATGCATATCATAAATACCCCATGAATTCGGTTTTTTCTGTCCGACCTGTTGAAAGGTTTCGTTGCTGTTGCCATAATGCCATCCATATACACTGAGTGAATCTGCTGATTCCCCAAAGCTGAATGCTGTTGCTTGCCCCGTACGGCAAGCATACTCCCACTCGGCTTCTGTAGGTAGTCTGTAAAATATGCCCGTTTTGGTGGTGAGCCAGTAGGCATACTGAAGTGCACTCCACTGCGTCATACCTACAGCTGGAAATCCATTACTCCCCATACCATGGGCGGGATCTTCATAAGGTGGACTTGGGCGAGCTATTAGATCTGGATCATAGTCAATCCCCGGTGCACCTTCATCACTATCTCGTTCTGAGCTTGAAAAAAGAAGAAATTCGTCATAGGTGACTTCATGAATTCCAATATAAAATGATGACACTGAAACCTCTTGTTGAGGACCTTCATCAAGATCCCGCCCATGCTCTCTCTCAGGAGTTCCCATCATAAATGAACTACCCTGTAAACCGACCATCGAAAAATGAATTTCGGTTCCAGGAATCGTATCTGTGATGACTTCCAGATGTGGTTGTGCACTCACCGATTGAAATCCAAGGCCAGTACACCATAGCAGAATTGCACTTAAATTAATCCGAAAAAGCGGCATCAAAAGCAACCGTTGATGGTTTGAAATCTATATTCTTGATGAATGTGCATGCCTCCGCAGCTCCCGCCTCTCGATCCATTCCAATATCCTCCCATTCAATGGAAAGTGGTCCAGAGTAATTGATACGATTCAACGCACGTATGATCTCTTCAAAATCAATGCTCCCCCTACCGATAGAACGAAAATCCCAATAACGCCCAGGTGCTCCAAAATCTGTGTGTCCACCGAATACACCAGCTGAGGTGAGCTTATCTGACCACCAAACATCCTTCATATGGGCATGGTAAATCCGATCTGAAAATTGATCAATAAATGCTACATAGTCTACTCCCTGATACCCAAGGTGACTGGGATCATAATTGAATCCAAAAGCTTCTCTACGCCCAATCGCGTCAAGTACACGCTCACTGCTGGCAATATCAAAAGCAATTTCTGTGGGATGAACTTCCAGTGCAAAACGAACACCAACTTCATCAAAGACATCAAGAATTGGATTCCATCTGTTTGCAAAATCCTCAAATCCGGCCTCAATCATTGCAGGATTATTCGGTGGAAAGGAATACAGCAGTGGCCAGATACTGCTTCCCGTAAAACCATTCACAACGTTCACTCCCAACTTAGCAGCTGCATGGGCTGTATCCTGTATTTCTTGGGCTGCCCGGTCTTGGACCTCATCTGGTACTCCATTACCCCAAACATGCTGCGGAAGAATTGCCTTATGCCGATCATCAATACGATCACACACGGCTTGTCCAACCAGATGATTACTAATTGAAAATACTTTCAAGTTATATCGATCAAGAAGTTCATGTCGGCCATCACAGTAATTAGGATCGCTGAGAGCTTGCTGAACATCAAAATGATCTCCCCAACAGGCTAATTCAAGACCATCATATCCCCAAGAAGAGGCTTTTTCGGCAATGGTTTCCAGAGAGAGATCGGCCCATTGGCCAGTAAACAACGTCACAGGTCGTGCCATGATTTAATTCAAACGGTTAATGTGGAGAAAAATGCCAAACAAAAATTCATAGGTTTGGATAACAATCTGCATCAAAGATGATCACATTGATCAACAAAATTTCAGATATCGTAAAAATACACTATCCTTGGATATCATTAACCCTCAAACGAGCGATTTACAACAATGCTGAGTCAACAAACATTCAACATGATCATTCACTTGAAGAGTGACATATAGTGAGTCTTGTTCAAATCCTGATTCACATCCACCCAAATCATCCCACAAACATAGAATTTATCTGAGAAGGGTGATTGAGGATCGAATGGTCAATCAAGCAAAGTCTTGGATATGGAACGATGACTGAAGTGATTACAAAGAATAGATGAAATACTGTTGAGATCCACAGAAATAAATGACATTCTCTACTGATGATAGAACATCTTTTTTGTTGATTCATGCAGTCAACATCAGAAAGGCAATTACGGATGATGGACCAAAGAATGATCATTCAAGGATCAGATACATCATCAAAATGATGCTCAGATTCATACATCCAGTTACGTCTAATGTGGGGGCGTATACTTCGCATCCTCCCATTGTTGACGTTGCCCACTTTTGAGTGCCGTGAGGATAAAATGAACTCCCCGTGCACCATCGTCGACCGTTGGAAAATCCAAGTCATCTGGATGGGGCTCTTCACCAGCAATATGAGCACTGATGACTCTACCTGCATTCACATAGATATTAGCAAATGCCTCCAGAAATGCTTCTGGATGACCACTGGGAAGGCGTGAACTGCGCTTCGCCGTTTCAGATAGGTAGTCATTGCCTCGCTTGAAGACTTGTTCAGGTCCATCAAGACTCCGATAGTACAACCAGTTAGGATGCTCTTGAAACCATTGTAGTGATCCCGTCTCTCCATGGACTCGGATATTGAGATTATTCTCTTCGCCAACAGAAATTTGAGAGGCATGCAGTACTCCTTTTGCTCCCCCCTGATAACGAACTAGCATATTCACATCATCGTCAATGATTCTCCCATCAACAAATGAGCTCACATCAGCACATAATTCTTCAAGCACCAATCCAGTGACATAACGAGCAAGATTTTCAGCATGGGATCCAATATCTCCAAGTGCCCCTGCACCTGCACGTTTCGGATCGGTTCTCCAATCGGCTTGTTTATGACCCGTCTTTTCTAGTGGAGTCGCTAACCATCCTTGAGGATATTCTACAACGACTTTTCGGACTGCACCAATTGTACCATCCATTACCATTGCACGTGCCTGTTTGACCATAGGATACCCCGTATAGTTATGGGTGAGTGCAAAGACGCGATTATGCCTGTGAACCAAGCGACAAAGTTCTTCGGCATCTTCCAGGGTATTGGTCATCGGCTTGTCACAAACGATATGAAATCCAGCATCAAGAAACGTCTTAGCCACTGGAAAATGCATATGATTGGGGGTGACGATCGATACAAAATCAATTCCATCATCACGTGCTGCCTCTGCCTGTGCCATTTCCAAAAAAGAGGCATAAGAGCGATCTGGGCTTAATCCAAGCTGACTACCTTGGATTTTGGATTTGGCTGGATCGGAAGAAAATGCCCCTGCAACGAGCTCCATCGTACCGTCAATGGATGCTGCCATACGATGGACATTCCCAATAAAGGCATCGGGGCCTCCCCCCACCATCCCATAACGAAGTTTTCGATCTAAACTCATGTTAAAATTCAAGTGTTCTTAAATATTGAATACTGGTTTGAATGCTGGCCATTGCATCGTCAGGGTGATCATGTTCTACAATATAATACTTCATCCCAGCCGTTTCACTCTCTGCAAAAATGGATGCAAAATCAATCTCACCCTCCCCGACTGCCGTCATTTGTCGATCAGATCCCATATCCTTCACATGCGACAGAGGAAATCGTCCTGGATATCGATTAAAATATTCTATCGGATCCTGATTTGCATAAGCAACCCAATACAGGTCCAGTTCCATCTTCACCAATTCAGGATCTGTTTCTTCAAGTAATAAATCATAAGGAATGATTCCATCTTCCTTCGCCTCAAACTCAAATTCATGATTGTGATAAGCAAACTGTATTCCAACTTCCTTGCATGCAGCACCCACTTCATTGAACAGGATAACATGGTTTTTATACTGCTCCATAGATCGCTGTTCTTCACTTAACCAGGGGCAAACGACGTAGGAATGTCCTATGATCTGTGCAGCATCTAAGACCTGCTCCAAGTTGTTTTTCAGTGCTTGAATCGGTGCATGAGTGGATGGAGCTGCTAACCCTACATCTTCAAAGAGTGCACGAATGTCCTCTGGATTACGATCAGGATCCCATACCGCCTCTACCTCATCATAGCCCAGATCAGCCACTGCACGAATCGTGCCTTCGTAATCATTAGCTAAGAGACTTCTCACCGTATACAACTGCACTCCAATACGTTCAAGGTGTTGAGACAGCGATAGATATAGAGATCTACTCCCACGATTGTGTTGTGCGGCAACAGTACTGCTGATTGCTCCAACGGCCGCTGGTAATGCGACTGATGATTGTAAAAAGGTTCGTCGATTCATTGTTTCAAAAAGATTTATTGATTTTAAGCCCAAGCACGATTGATTTCGGAATAAGGGATATCTGCCCGGTAGATTCCCATAGGGTTGATGCGTAACTCCTGCGTTGCTCCAATCTCAGAAGTGTAATATCCGATCAAGGTCATAGATTTAATGGTGATAAAGAACGGGGTTGCACTAGATTCTCCACTGTCGTGCCAACTTTCTGCTTCGGTTTCCATGTCGGTCAAGAGTTGGATCTGTTGCTGAGGAGTTAAATGGATGAATGACTTACCCCCATATCCATCAACACGCTGTTCTACATCTGCCAGTCCATTTAAAAAATCGTCTACTTCATCTTGGTCATACCAATCTGTAAGCATGTTATCAATAAACTCATGAACTCTTGCCCCACGAGCACCCGGTGTGTCGGTCTCAGGGATAATGACTTCACACAATGTAGCTACGAGTTCATCCTTGCCATCGGTGAGAGTACGAGCACGAAACACAACCCCATCATCACCTGCACTGCATCCACCAAGGACCCCAGCAATCGTTGATGCTGAAAGGGTGCCACCCATCAACATCGCGATACGCTGTAATGCTGTTCTTCTATCCATTGAGGTTAGGTTAGAATTAAAGATCTGTAAAAATACAACATTACGGATAAATTATGAATTTGAGGCTTAATCTCTCAAAATCAATCAAATGTACAGTGCATTCATTCAAGTATACTCCATGATCAAATTTAGGATTGATTCCAACATTGAATAAGATAACAGATTTTGGTCTCTACCATAAAATCTCAGTTGGGTTTGTCTGCCAGATATGCTCTCTAAAAAATATGTAATTTCAATTTGCGTCAAGATATCTCTGGAAAGGAATGCATTCATTGAAAATTCTGAAATTATGGTCTCCTCATTTACATAGATTTTTGATTTGAGAGAGGCTTTTGCAAAACCTACCATTCAAATCAAAAAAACGCCTCTCATGACACCCAGAGCAATATTTCTACGAAAATACTGAGGTTTTTCAAAAGCATCAAGAGAATAAAATAAGTCTTTGCACAATTTTGAGTCCGAATTACGGCATGTGCCAATAACAATGACACAAAACCGAATCTAAATCTGATGTATCAAAATCACTTATTCGAAAAATGACTATTTATTGCAGAATCATTTGAGTAGTGTTGAATCGAGAAAACAACAAATCTACATCGCGGTTAGATGCCACTTTCAAATGCATACTTCTTATTAGCTCATACTCTGCTCTGATTCTGAGCAACCTGAGCGAAACTTTTAATTGTTGACTGTGTTTAGTCTAGTTTCATGACATTTGGATCGTTTAACTTCATCTAAGAGTTAGGTTTTATAATTTGGATTAACGAACATAAAACCCCTGACGGAGCACCAACCAGCATACCCGCATACCGAGCACCAACACCGACCAACAAAGGAACTCACGCAGGGAAATCGGCTTACAATCGGATTCGCAAACGGAGCAATCTCCAACCAATCCATGACTCAAAAGGCGCAAACCACCATCATCGGACTCCTCTTGCTCATCGCACTGGTGATCGGAGCCTGCCAGCAAGCCACAGGGCAAAGCGGAGAGCAACTGGCCAACACAAAGAGTGAAAGCGAAGACACCAACCCCACCGACCCAGAGGAGCAATACCAACTCGGATGGGCCTACATGAACGGAGAGGGAGTCCTCAGAGACTGGAACCAAGCAACCCACTGGTTCAGAAAGGCAGCGGAGCAGGGAAACCCAGAAGCCCAAACCGCACTCGGATACGCCTACCTAGACGGAATCGGAATAGAACAAGACGTCAACCGAGCAATCCACTGGTGGAAGAAAGCCGCCGAGCAGGGACACGCAGGGGCACAAACCAACCTCGGAATCGCCTACATGAATGGGAAGGGAGTCCTCAAAGACTCGAACCAAGCAACCCACTGGTGGAGAAAGGCCGCGGAGCAGGGGCACGCAGAGGCACAATTCAACATCGGGCTCGCCTACGAGAAGGGGGAGGGAGTCCTCAAAGACCTCACGGAAGCAACCCACTGGTACAGGAAAGCCGCCGAGCAGGGAGACCCAGAGGCCCAAATCGAACTAGCACAGGCCTACTACGACGGGGAGGGAGTCCTCAAAGACTGGAACCAAGCAACCCACTGGTGGAGGAAAGTAGCCATGCAGGGGCACGTAAGAGCCCAAGCCGCACTCGGATTCGCCTACGCAAGGGGAGAGGGAGTAGAACAAGACTTCACGGAAGCCTACGCATGGTTCATCATCGCCCAAGCCACAGGGGGAGAAACAGAGGAACAAACCAAAGGCATGAGAGACCTCACCAACCGCACCGAAAACGAACTCATCCCTGCCCAAATCAAAAGGGGACAGCAACGGGCGAAGGAACTCTACGAACAAATACAGGCCAACATCGCACAAAGAGACCAACCGAACTAATCCACACATCAAAAAATTGCAACGAACCCCATGACCTCAAAGGCACGAACCCACACCATCATCGGGCTCCTCCTGCTGATCGCACTGGTGATCGGGGCATGCGACTCGCAAATCAGCGACCCAGAAACCAGCATCCATAACAAAGCCAACGAGCGAATAACAGAGGGAGCCCCCGCATTTGAGGATCAACTGGGAGACGGTTGCCTGAGATGGCGGGATAGCGAAGACTTCTCAGCATTCAGAAAGACGGCAGATCAGCCTGACTGGCCCACCTGCAAGGAAGTGCGAGAGCAACGAAAACAAAAGATTGAAACCACCTTCAACGCCCTCAAAGCCCTCTACCGAGCAACTACTACCAACAGTAGCGAATGGCTAACAAACCGGGGCTGGGATACAACCAATGTGCCAACCAGCATGGAGGCATTCAACGACTGGTACGGACTGACGGTTGTGGGGGGAGACCTAACAGGCCTCACCCTGGATATTGACCTGACTGAACCCCTCCCCCCAGAAATAGGAAACCTCACCAACCTAACAAGGCTTGATCTGAGAGGCGACTTCACTGGCATCCCTGCAGAGATCGGAAACCTCACCAACCTTGAAGACCTCTCCCTGAGTAGCAACCAACTGACGGGCCCCATCCCCTCAGAAATAGGAAACCTAACCAACCTAACCCACCTCAGGCTGTTCGGCAACGAACTAACGGGCACCATCCCCGCCGAGATAGGAAACCTCACCAACCTTGAATGGCTCAACCTGGGCGGCAACGAACTAACGGGCACCATCCCCGCCGAGATCGGAAACCTCACCAACCTAACCGCCGTCGGCCTGCATAAAAACCAACTGACGGGCAAACTCCCGCAGGAGCTGGTAGGAGCAACGAAAATGAGTACCCTCGCGTTCTCTGAAAACGCAGGGCTCTGCGCCCCAGCAAACACCGAGTTCCAAGCATGGCTTAACGGCATACGTACCGTGAACGGCCCCACCTGCTCCGATTAATCCAGTAGGCAAAATCGCCCCCCAGCAAGCCCACTGCCCCACCATTTCACGGAGCAACACCAACCCGTCCTGGTACAGGCGAAAAAGCCAACACCAAACCCCACTGTCCTCAGGCTTTTCACGGAGCACCAACCCCCAGCATCCTCAACCTTTTCACGCAGGGAGAAAGACGGACACCCATCGAAAGAGCAACCCGCATTCAAGACACTTCACGGGGCAACACCGACCTAACCCAGATCATCGGATTCTGAACCATCCTCCTCATCATCATCAGCGAACTCCTGCTAACCAGCACCCGTAACCACATCATCAAAAACCACCTTCACCACCTCAGTAGACTCCGCCTTGTGATCCAACAAAGAGCGAGAACCACACACATCGGGGCACTTGGAGGCCAGCCAACGAAGACCCAACTGGGGAGGCGGGGGACGGAGCGTCAACTGGACATTCAACGGAGCCGAGGAAGTTTCATCAATCGCCTGACCCTGAACACGAACCTCCTCAAAGGGGCAAAACCCCAAACGGCGAACCTCATCCTCAGCAACCCTGATCCAGAGGGAGTCCAACTCATCCATCAAATCGGACAGTTCACGGCAAAGCCCCTCCTCCTCATTGCGACCGAGCACCCGCCAAAGATTCAACTGACGGGGAGACACCCCAGCAGCCCGCGCCCACTCAACCAGATAGGGACTGGCATCACCAGCCTTGTCCACAGCACGAATCACCCTACGGCTAATTTTCCTTCTTGACCTTGACATTTTCAGATTTCAACATGGAACCAAACGAAGACGGAACCACCGACCTGCGAACCTCACCCAGAAAATTTGACTCCAACTGACGGCGCATCGCACCCAGCAAAACAGGGAGAGTAACCACATCCTCCAAGTCATCCAACCCCTCCAACCCATCATCGGCAGAAACCCCAGCACGCCTACGAGCCTTATCAGCCCGCGACTCGCCGACCGTGATCGGAGTCGCCAACCGCAACTCGGTGAGCAACTTACGAAAGAGCTTCGTGCCCGCAGCCTTATCATCCTCCCACGCACGGGGCTTCTGAAACGCAAAGACCAAATCGGACAAACCAGCATACGCCTCAGCAACGGAGCCACCAACATGCAACTCATAGGACTCATTGCGACCATTGCGATTGAAGTTCGCACTTGTCAAATACAGCAAACAGCCCCCAGACCGAGCAACCACAAACCCCTTCAAATGCGAACGGCAAACACGAAGAGCATCACCGCAGACCTCCGAAAGAGCCTGGAACTCCAACCGCTCAATGCCCTTCATTTCATGGGAGATCACCAACCGAGCACTGCCCAGCCGACCTTCACGCACTTCACGAAACAACTCCCCCACATCCACGCGGGAGGCACGCCAACTGAACACCGTGATACATTCCACATGACCAAGATCGCAAGCAAGCAACCCACGAACCACATCAATCACTGACCACTGACCGCCCGTCACCCCCACACGAACCTCGCCCTCCGAAACCAACGCAGGGCAAACACCCTCCAGCATTTCGGAGGCGGAGCCACAGCGGGGAACCACACGGACAGGGACACCAAGATCAATCGCCATCTTCACGCAGAGAGTTCACGAGCCAACCCATCACGGGAGAAACGGCGGACACGAGGAGGATTCAACAAAAGATCATCGACCAACCTTAGGAACAAATATATCAGATATCTCTGTAAATTCAACTTCTATGAATTCACACGATTGATCAACATTTACCAGCCATGTAGGAACTTCCCAATTCTCAATCAAATCAATATCAACCTGCTTCATATTGAAAGTGAGGTCCGAAGATTTTTGACTGCCAAATACTTTATAGCCTCTGGCTTTTCTTTTTAGGAATCATATGCTTAATTGTACTAAAATTTGAGTAGGCTACACCTAACAAAAGCGAGAACGAAACCCCTATTTCCCCTCTTATTCAGGATGTTATGACCAACTCCCCATGGGTAACATCAATCTTTTCTAACTCTCCCTCTTCATTTAACTTCCTCGCTATGGGGCATCATCACATATTTACTGTGTATGGCAACATGAATTTCCTCAAAAAATGAGTTAATTCCAAGTATGCTACGAAGTAACTAATAGCTTTCGGGAGAAACCTCTGGCAAATCGGATTGATTGCATAGCCGAAGTATTTTTCCTTTGTGTCACTCAGTTGAAATATAACTAAACACTGAACATCAGATATGTGGTTCTGCACCGTGTTGGCTGGCAAGGGATGAGCATAGCCGAACGGTACTATCTGTGACTTGTTCTTTCTTTTGGTTCTTCCATTATTAATGTGGATCGGCTGATGAGCATAGCCCAGGGATGTCAATCCAGTCCACTATAATAGACATAAATTATATTCAGCAACGGTATGTGCTTTCTGATTCGTAATAGAGTTTGATGAGTTCAAGTGAAAATGTTCCAATATGGTAGCGATCCCTGATACTAATAAAAAGTGAGACATCCGCATATCATTCAAAAGGAATGTAAGCGGATTTGAGGAAATGGAACCATTTGTTCTCACCACTGTAAATAACTGATCTACGATGCAGAGGCTGTCTCGGGATTGGATTAAATTAAAACACTTTCTACAAGTTTCTAAAATGTCAGAAATCATACAGTTTGTTGAGTCTTTGTTGCAGCTGCAACTTAAACAGCTAGTATCTATTCAAAAAACAGATGCGATGGCTATCTATGGATCACTATATCCTTCATTACCAGAATTAGTCAGAGATAGCATTGAAGATATTCCTTCCGATGAGCGTAATAAAAATTTAACGATTCTGCTTCATACAGGTGGTGGCTTAATTGATTCTGTTGAGAGAACTGTGGAAGTTCTTTGACATCACTATGAGCTTATCGATTTTATTGTTACTGGACATGCTATGTCAGCAGGTACGTTGTTCACATTATCTGGAGACAATATTTATATGAATTATTTCTCAAAATTAGGGCCAATTGATCCTCAATTCTATGTTGATGGAAAATGGATTCCTGGATTAGCATACTTAGAGAAATTTAACCAGCTGAATGATAAATCTGAAAAAGGAACCTTAACACCGCTGGAATACGGTTTAGCACTTAAGCTTGATGTAGCTGATATTCATCAGTATGAGCAGGCCCAAGAACATTCCGTAGAATTGTTAGAAAAATGGTTATCCTCATACAAGTTCAATACTTGGGATCAAACTCAAAATTCCCAGCAAAGAGTCACATTACCAATGAAGCAAGATAGAGCTAAGGAAATAGCATTAAAGTTGAATGATACGAAAAGATGGCATTCTCATTCTCGCGGAATTTCAATGAATACTTTACAGGATGAGATTGGTTTGCTCATTAGAAATTTTGAAGAGGACCCTCATCTTAAAGCAATCGTTACAAGATTACACACACTCATTACTGACTATATGACAGAAACATCAGAAATGTCTATATTAGTCAGGTTAGTCAATTTTAACCAATCTGAAGACAATCATGAATAAGATTGATTCAAAACGCAAAAGTTTCCCAAAATCGGGAAAGCATTCACCTCCCGATTATGTCCAAGTTGTCGAAGACATGGAAAATAGGCTTCGTCAAATGGGAATAAAAATCACCCGTCCTGGCCCCCGGCTACCTGCTCCTGGACATGAAAAGGGACCTGCACACCATAAGCATTATCTATTAAGAAACCACAAAGGTTTATATCAATAGATTGAACAGAGCATTTCTTTGACGACAGTAGATCATCTTTCTGATGCGACCATCAGATTTTTTGGTATGCATTCTAAAGTAATTCTTGAGTCGTTTCCTTCTTATTTGGAGCCACTTACCAAATGTCGGCATGTGCTATAAAAATGGAAGCCTCATTCTTTTTTGCGACTTGCTTTCCAGTAATTGGATCCTTGTCAAGATATGGTGTGGGTTGTATACGTAACATAATGTGTCCAAAGACAATATTGTTACTACGCAGGTTGGCTGTCTCTGCTAGCTGTTGTACAAAGATATAATAGAATGGGAAGGTTTCCCGGGTAATCGTTATTTTCCTACAACCCTAACCAATCATTTTCATTCTCATGTTATTAGATCAATCCGTATCTACCCCTGTTCGTTACTACGTTGGACTTGATGTTCACCGTGACACCATCTATTCATCCGTTTATGATGCGGATCAGAAGCGTAGTTGTGCTGAATGGGAGTGCTACGTTCACAAGGAGAATAGCCTTGACCTCCTTGTGGACACTCTCCGTTCCGAATACGGTGAATTCCGTTGTTGTTATGAGGCATCCTATAGTGGCACGGCTCTTTACGATTCTCTGACGAAGTTGGGCGTGGATTGTGCTATCATTGCCCCAGGATCCATTCCCAGGTCCATGGGCGATCGGATCAAAACCGATCGGCGCGATGCCCGAAAACTCGCCAAGTACTTTGCATCTGGGCTTCTGACCAAATGTTTTGTTCTGGATGCAGAATTGAGGGCGGTGCGAGGATTACTGCGTAGCCGTGAGGGGCTTGTGACCAACTTGACGAGCTCCAAAAATCAAGTCATTCATTTTTTGCATGCTCAGGGACATTGTTACAATCCTGGACGCTACTGGACCAAACGGTTCAAGGCTTGGATCAACAAGGTGAACTTAGAGCAACCCTATGATGAGATTACCTTACGGGGTTACTTAGACGATGTGGCTTATTTTCAATCTCGCATTGAACAGATAGAAAAAGATATTCTGAGGGCATCCGAGTCCTTCCCATTGAAGAAACAGGTCCAGATCTTGCAGGGCTTCCGAGGCATCGGACTGATTTCTGCTATGCACTTGATGTGTGAAGTGGGAGACTTCAGGCGATTTGACCGCCCGACGAGTCTCATGGCTTACTTGGGATTGG
>JAPOUL010000041.1 GCA_026708685.1 Bacteroidota bacterium | reverse complement strand
GTTTTCCACTTTACATCCTGTTTTGAGGACACGAAAGTGATCCTCAATCCGCCAGCGAAGTTGATAATACTTCACCATGTCTTTGGCCTGCTCCACGGATGTGATTTCTTGCGTTGACAGCAGGTACCATTCAATCGGCTCACTGTCTGCAGGAGGAGACGCTTCGTACATATGGATCCCCCAGACGGGTAATGGATCTTGTGTGGCATCCTTGGTTGGCGGTAGTAGATACTTCCCAAATCGGAGATCCATATGTGCATGGCGTGGCTCACTCCCGTTACTGGTCACACGCCCTGATTTCTCTCGACGACTCAATCGCTCTACCGAAAGTTCTATGATGCCCGCTACTGGTCCTTTACGCATGGCGTTGAATAATCGCTGTTCCTTTTCGGTGTCCAGATGCCGGTTATGTTTGGCACGCACTAAAAGATGTGCCCGCTTTAAGGTGCGTTGTGTTGCAAGAATGTCAAAGGCATTAGCTTCACGGTCCATCACACAAAGCACCATCGTCTTGCGTGGTAGGGTTGCCGCCATTGCATCGGCATCCTGCAGTCCATCTATCCAACTACGCGTTTTGGGGGACACTTGTCCATAGGCGCAGCGCAACACCCCTAGTGGGAGGCCACCTTGATTTAAGGCAATCGTTGCATGGAGGTGGATGCCTCGTGCTTTCGCTGAGGTCTGATTGTGCCCAATCACATCCAGTTCCGATGTCTTGGGTCTCGTTGAATAGGATATCTTTGTCGCATCCATCACACAGATGACGATGTCTTGGGTTCGTGCACGTTCTGTCGTCCGTTTACGGTGGGGCGCTAGTATGTTCTCCACCGTGACACCGAATTGATCCGCTCTCCCCCAGAAACGCCAGAAGGCCTGAACGGCCGCAGGATCTCGTTCCATCGTTGTCTTCACTGGACTCCCCATGGTTTTTCCCACCAAAGTGGCATTACGCACCAAACAGGCATTTCGAACCGCATGTCCCAGATCCACCTCGCCAAATTCCTGCTCCGCCCAATGGTCGGTATCCAGACCGAATCCCACCTCCAAACAAGGGCGTAAGTCCACATCGTCCACCCCCAAACGTGTTCGCCAATCGTTGGTGAGCTCATAGGAAAAACTTTTTTTGGTGCGTGTACATTCTCGGGTTGATGCATGACGACCCTGTCCCTTCGTGAGACCTAAGTACTCAAACCCTACAACACGAAAACACGTTCCCTCATACTCTGGGCCGACAAACGTTTCCACAATGTACGGCTCATAGTCGTATCGTGCCGAAAAATCACCCTTGAATCGTCGAAGGACACGAGATAATAAGTAACTCCCAAGGTTTTTGCACCTCCCATCGGAGCAAACCAGATACCGACTGAGGTTCATCACTTGATGTAAGTGTGTCATCCGCTTGGTATAATCCCAAGCCATCCATTGATCACGATCGTGCAAGTGCAGAGCTGCCCCCGAAAACCCAACGACACCAAGAATCCCATGGGCACTCCGAATCAAATACCGAATCTGTGGACCTGCAAAGGTCGTCGTTCTAAGCGGATATTCTTCAGCAAGGAGCGTATTCCAAATCATTGATCCTCTCCTCTGGAGACCACCAAAATCTCCAGATCCTTGATCTTACGCACATCCAATGGGAGCTCAGAAGGCTTGGGAATCACACTATCCAGACAACGAGGACCACATACGGGAGACTCCGACCCCTTCTCTGGAAGGATGAAATGTCCTTCATGTGCTAACGTCAATAAAGCCTTCATAGTGATGGGAAGACGCAACTACCCATGTGCATTTACAAAGTTGAACTGTCTGCATACAGCCCGACCAAGCTCACTACGACTCTAAGAAGAGTGAGACGCTACCGTCTCTGTTACAGCCGAAAAAGAACCCCGAAGAGTAGCAAGAATGGGAGAAGATGATTCCATGTTCCGAATTAGATACGAAACAGTTTCTCCATTGCTAAATCAAGTTTATGACTACATGCAGCGTTAGCCTCATTCCCAGATACTGTTACTGACGCAATTGTTACCATACATCAAGCCAGTATTCGTACAAAATCTGTCCCTGAATCGTATTTATATCATCTTGCATTTGATTCAAAATACTCATACATTGCTAAACTTGCGATCCCGCGAATGTTGTCTGTATTTCCGACTCGTTGCAATAAAGATCAATTAATGGCATTAAAAATTCTACTCTGGGGTGCAGTTCTGAGGTGTACGATAACTCAGAAGAATTACAGATGGTCATTCAAGGCAGACTCAACCGAAAACACCTACTAGACATAGGACAAGAGGCCCAATGGCTATGCGTAGGACTTTTCACACCCAAGAGATTCACACTCACCCGGTTGATCCATTTTCTATCTGAGGGTAGTACGCCTCGTCTGGAGAATGTGATTTCATTTCTTCAATCGGAAGATCATCCACCACTCTTATATCAATTGAGCGACTGGAAATCTATGGAAATAGCTCACCTGATTCAAGCGTTAGCAGGGCATTTGAAAACTCATGATCATATGGTAGGTCATGAGTCACAGAGCGTCACGAAATCGAGAAGATAAAAGCACGATCTCTGATCAGCATGGGGATTGGAGAACTTTCACAGCGGTCAGGCAGATTTCCATTGAGGCTTTTCATTTTCTTCTCAACGAACCATTTACATCAACGGTGAGACTGGATCTCAATCATGGATATGAAATTCAATGGATGAACCGCCGTTTTGCATTGGGATCTAATCTAAGCCTACACAAGGTTCAAACATGTTTTCAAGGAAGCACACCTTTCAATAGTGCAGATCTCTTGGCAGTCACTTAGCATGCCTCAACCAGTTATCCAACGATATCCATGATAGGTCCACGAGTAAGTGGAAACAGGTTTGGGATGTAGACGAAACAACTCAAGGACCCAAGACACCCACACATGAAGACCATTGCAGAAATGTATTGCTATTTGATCTTAAACAATTACTCTCAGAATACGGCATAGAGGTTTTCGCCAAAGGTCGTTATTCACATGACAGGAGATCAGATATTCAAGTATCATTTCGATCAGAGTATTCGCTTCAAATAGACATCAAGAAAAATACACATCGCAGTTTATGGAGTGGGATCAAACAGCCATTTGTCAAAAAAACATGAGAGATCCAATCGTAGATGGGTATTGGATTTATTTGGTTCTCTGGTATGGGGTTGATTATACAAAAATTGTTTCATCTTATGGTGGGCTTCCCACAAATCCAATAGAAATGAAGTCATTACTTGATCAACACATTCACGAATCTTTAAGGAATATGACTTCCACTGTCGTCAGTGATGTAAGCCAAGGCAATACCTTAAATCACAATAATCTTCAGCATTATCCATTGATGTGCAGATCATACAGCTATATCAAATCGGATGGTATGGATTGTTTTTGATCACTATATTTTCAGTCAAGGTTTTGGAGTTTTAAACGTTGACAAGCAATCCCGTCAACATCCCCATCAAGATGAAGATGGTCATCTGATGTAGCAGTAGATCTGGATGAAGATGACATCCCAACAGTCTGAAATGATTAGAAAACTACAAACATGTCATCTGGATCATTAAATCGCAGGCCGTTCTCCACATCATTTTATACTGGTTCTTGCTTGCTTCATATTTTAGAATTTTGATGATATGATGTTGGGAAAGAGGAGCAGCATTCGTTGTGCTACACTCAGGATCTTTTTCTTTTAATTATCACACATTGCCTCGCGGGTTTTTTCTGGTGATGACTATTGGGATTGGTGAGACCTTCAGTGTATCTCTATGTTGTTTCAAATGAGTATTTGGATGGTTATTTGGTGTCAACGCACAACATACAGGCGGGTTCCAGTGCGTTGGTAGGAGCAACCTAGAATCAAGTTTTTTTTGATGATAGAATGATCCAGGCACGAAATCTTTCCCTCTCAAGATCATCGTAGCAGGGATACTGGATTGACACGGGCTTATCACCATGGGGTTTCTGATGGAACACTATGATTGATAAGGAATATCACGCCAAATATACATCATAGCCCGAAACAATCCATTTCGAGATGTATTTCCCCACGATGAATGATCTGTTTGTCTTGGTAGGCACAATGCTTGGTACTGCATCTTGTAGAAATAGATCGGCATATTTCATTCAATGCCCCCCGCTGAGGTCCCTTGATCATGTGCTCAGAACGGGTGTGCACATCCTTGCATTGATCATTGCCCTGGTGTCCTTCACCCATGGCGAAGCAGGTGCACGCAGCTTATCAGTGACCACTTTGACTTCCCACTCGGGATCCTACTTGCAATTTCAATCAGGAACTGAGATCAATCAGGTGGTGCAGATTCGTAATGGTAAAAATCTTCAATTCTTCACTACCGACTCATTGCATCTACCGTTGAACCAAAATGCATCCAATCAATCTGAGGTCTTTATTTTCCCGACCAATGATTCCGTAGGTGTTCCATCATTCTTATCCGAGTCAAGCAACAGCGGACGCAATTCTCAAATGAGCTCTCAAACGAAGAATGGTGTGAATCGCCAAGATGCCGACATTCTTATTAGGGTTCATGACTGGGAATCCGTACAAATTGATGAAGGCAAATCCAAGCAATTTCATATATCATTGAGAGCAGAACCCAGTAGTGACGTAGAGATCTCCATTTCTCAGTTTACGATCACTGGTTTAAGCCATAATCAGTCAACGCCGCTCACCTTTACCTCTTCCAACTACAAAAACCCTCAGGCGGTAACGGTTACTGCGGCACAGGATGACAACACCGTACACGAAAGCGAACGTATCACACTTACAGCCAGCGGTGCCGAATATGACGGCATGACCAAATCGTTTCCCGTTCAGGTCCTTGATGATGATGTTTCAGGACCAAGAATTATGATGGATCCCCCGAAGTCATTAAGCTTGAATGATGCCCATCCAGACCAGAATCGTGGATTTCGAGTTTGGCTTTCAGAAGAGCCAGATTCAGATGTAACCGTAATGATTGCACCATTTGATAATCCAGATATTACGATAAGGTCAAGTCCTACATTAATATTTACGCCTCAAAATTATTCTAAAAGACAAGCGGTGGTCATAGGGGTGGAACTAGACGATGAGATTGATGATGAATCAGCCCATACCCTACTTACGGCTAGTGGTGGAGGATATGATGGAGTATCGCAGCCTTATAGAATTACCATCATAGATGAGGGTATAGTTTTACCCGAAATACGTATCAACTATGATTGGTGGAATTCTCGTGATTTAAGTGCTTTTACAGTAAAAGAAGATTCATCAAATACTGTTGAGTTCTCGCTTGGAGAATTACCCCACCAGTCAGAATCTATTGTTTCATTAGAATGGTATACAGGGAAGCACCCCTATTATAGTCCTGGTTGGGAGTGCGCTCAACCCCCAGCCTCAATTGTTTCATTCCATCCGAGTACATTAACATTTACACCTTTCAATTATAGATCTAAACAAGTGGTGACTGTGACCGCATTAGAGGATGATAATGCTGTTGATGAGACGTTGTGTATTGCGCTGAAAAAAGATGAAACACCAGTATTTTTTGCTGGTCCCATCCGTGTTCTTGTAGATGATAATGACAATGTAGGTAGAGCTGAAATCCTCGTAAACCCTCGTCCTGAACGTCGTAAAGTGAACGAAGGTCGTTCTATCACCTTATCAGTCAAACTCAGAGGTAAGCCTGTAGGAGATGTGAGGGTAGAAATTTCTCCATTTGATAATCCAGATTTGACCCATTCACGACCAGTTCTCAAGTTTACTAAGGATAATTATAGCAGTTCAAAACTGTTGCCTGTCCGCTCTGTAATAGATGAAACTGCTGATCATGAATATGGAGAGATCACACTGAAAGCGTTTGGGGGCGGTTACGATGATGTAACCAAGATCGTACGAGTCAATATTAGGGACCTTGACGTTCGAAAAATTATTGCAGAGGACACGATTGTGGTTCAGGAGGGGAAGACTTATCCCCAGGAGTTTGGAATTATTCTTGGAACTGAACCCACCGGTCCAGTTCAGGTGAGCATATCAAGAAAAGAAGCAGGTCCAGATGATTTGACTTTAACTCCAGAATCGGTGAATTTTACGCCCCAGCCTATCTCGGATTGGAATGATTGGAAATGGATTGAGATGACAGCTGCTGTCGATCCAGACTGGAAGGATGATAAAATCCCACTAACTCTAACGGCCACGGGTAGTGATTATGATGGAATGACCAAAGATGTCCTCATCATCATTAAAGATCCTGATCCTGCTCCTTCGCCAGCGATTGTGTTGACTCCTGCGACTGTGAATGTAGATGAAGCCAGTGACGCTACATTTGAGGTTACCTTGTCTGTTGAACCCACTGAACTGGTCAAGGTGAACATTCCAGTATTTCAGACGAATGGACTGAGTCATGATCAACCTGATTCACTTGAATTCACGCCAGGAAACTTTGATGATCCCCAAACTGTCGCCGTGACTTCCGAGGAAGATGCTAATTCCATCAGTGAGTCTGAAGAGATAGAACTGTCTGCAACTGGTGGGGAATATGACGGTGAGTCTGCAACCTTGACGGTCAATGTGATAGACAATGATAGTGATGGACTAATCCTGCCATCGCTCAATCAAATTACCATTACCGAAGGAAAATCGTCTGATGAACTGACGGTCCGTTTGAGTCAGGCGCCCACAGGTTCTGTTACGGTCACTATTGCACGTGAGACATCATCCAACTTGGATGAACCAGATCCAATGACCATCGATTTTGATGCATCAGACTACGGTAGCCCGATCCCCATAAGGTTGAATGCTCCATCGGATAATAATTTAATCAATAGCCCTCCTGAAACACTCACATTGACAGCATCAGGGGGAGGTTATGATGGGGTTGATACAACAATTACGCTGAACTTTGAGGATCCAGACAAACCAGAGATCACTGCACCGTCATCCTTGACGATTCCAGAAGGACAATCCATCCCATTGAGTATTAGTTTATCCAATCAGCCATCAGCGAATGTAGATGTTACGATTTCAGGCACAGTAGGAACTGATTTGTCTTCCAATACTACGACACTGACGTTTACAGATGAGACTTGGGATATCGATCAAGAAGTGACCCTGGTCGCAGATGAAGATGACGATACCGTTGATGACCCCGTAACGCTCACGCTGACCGCATCCAACGGAGGCTATAATGGGATATCAAAAGATATAGCGGTCACCATTGACGATAAAGATGATCCAGTTTCTACACCAAGTATACATCTAACGGTGAGCCCCAATCCAGTCACAGAGGGCAATACCACGCGTCTGACAGTGACGTTATCGGAAGCGGTTTCAACGCCTACGGTCATCCAACTGGACTATGATCATATAGACACGGAGCCATCGGATTATACGCCCCTTTCAAGTCTGACCATTGATGCAGGGGAAGTCAGCAGTTCAGGAGATCTACGCATTCTGGATGACGAGATTGCCGAGCCGGATGAGACCTTCCGTATTCGTCTCCGACAGCCACAAGGGATTGACTTGGGCACACCAAGTTCCATCGTCGTTACCATTGAGGATGATGCCGATACGGCACCACCCACCGAGGTCATTCTATCGGTGGATCGCAGTTCGGTATTAGAGGGAGAATCGGTGACGGTTACAACAACGTTGCATGAGGCCTTGAGTCAAGACGTAACCATTCCATTGGACTATCCTACAGATGGCATCACCGCAGAGGCGAATCGCGACTATACCCCCTTAACTGAATTGACCATTGCCGCAGGTCAAACGACGCAGTCGGGCACCATTCCAACTCTCGTAGATGCACTGCAAGAAGACGAAGAAACCTTCACGGTAGCACTTGGTGCTCTTCCTCCTGAGGTGGTCGGTGGACGGGTTCTCTCGCATACCATTACGATTGTTGATCAGCACCCACTACCCGAGGTCTCCCTTTCTGTGGACCGCAATCCAATGGATGAAGGGGAAACAACGACGATCACCGTCACCTTATTGAGCCCCTTATCCGATGATGCAACCATTCCAGTAACCCTTACAACCGATACTGCATCGGATGAAGATCTTGAAGTCCTTAGCACGTTATCTCCCGTGATTGCAGGTGGCGATACCGAAGCACAAGTGTCTATCCGTGCTGTGAATGATGATTTTATTGAGGGATCCGAAACCTTTACGGTTGCATTGGGATCTTTGCCCTCGACGGTGGTGGAGGGCAGGCCTTCTGCGATCGACATCACGATTACCGATACTGATGACGCTCGCCTTGATGCCCCACCGTCGGTGGTCATAGTTGAAGGCGATCAAGAAACGATTCAAGTTTCTCTGACCGCTATTCCATCCATCGAAGTATCCGTGGCAATCACCGGACATGAGGATGCCGATCTGGGAGTTTCGTCAACGACGCTGGTCTTTTCGCCCGATCGTTGGAATCAAGCCCAAGAAGTCATCCTAACGGCGGGGCAGGATGATGATTTTTCACCAGATCAGATATCTTTGCTGATGACCGCAAGCGGGGGCGAGTATTCGGGAGTGACCCATACCCTTGAGGTGACGATCATTGATGGAAATCAGCCAGGGCTTGTGGTTCCATCCGCGGTGTTGATCCAAGAAGAAGGCGAAGAATCGTTTGATGTACGTCTTGCCCAGCAACCTACAGATGCCGTTACGGTCTTGATCTCTGGTACGACAGGGACGGATCTGGTTCTGGATTCTCCAAGTGTCTTGACCTTTTCAGGCTCCGACTGGGATCAACCTCAATTGGTTGAATTGATGGCTGAGGATGACTCCGATGCCGATCCAGATCCCCCCGTACAGCTGATTTTGAGTGCTTCTGGCGGTGGCTATGATGGTGTGAGCGAAACCGTCACCATCACCATCCAAGAAAATGATCAGATCGGCATGGTGGTGGAACCGACATCCCTACGGATTGCAGAGGGAGATTCTGATGCCTTGAGCGTCTATCTGACGGCACAGCCATCAGCAAATGTATCTGTTGACATTTCTGGACATGAGACTTCGGATCTAAAGATGTCCAGCTCATCGGTGACCTTTACGCTATCCGATTGGGAGATTCCCCAAGACATCACTCTGGAAGCAGACACAGATCTTGATACAGACAATGATGAGATAACGCTCACCGTACGTGCGACGGGAGGCGGATACAGTGGTCTGCAGGAGGAAGTTCAGGTGACCATTGTTGATCAAGGATTTCCAGAAATTACCATCTACGATGCTCAGGCCAAAGAGGATGATGGGATCATTCGTTTGCCTGTGGAGCTGAGTCATACCACCAATCAGGTCGTCACCGTTCAATACTCCAGCACCGATGAAACGGCAACCGCCGCAGAGGACTACACCTCTTCTCGCGGCATTGTCATTTTTGATCCCGGTGGAACGCGAGGCATCGTCCAGTTTGAACTCATCCCTGATATATTAAGAGAGAATGCAGAAACCTTTACGGCCACCCTTGCCAATGCCACCCATGCAGAGATTGTTCGCTCTTCGGCAACGGCGACCATCATTGACGATGATGGCGGAGTGCCAACCATTGCAATTTACGATGCCGTTGGCAGTGACGATGCGGGGCTGATGACGTTTGAAGTAGTTCTTTCCAAGCCGAGTCCTCACGCGATCACGGTTGGGTATCGTACTGAAGATGGATCTGCAATTGCTGGTGAGGACTACGCGGCATCCAGTGGACAAGTCACCTTTGCACGAGGGGAGATGCAGAAAACGATAGAGGTTTTGCTGCTAAGCAAGGACATCAACTGGCAAGAAGAAACCTTTTTTGTGCATCTGGAAGCATCGGAATCGGTGCAGATTGAAAAAGATGTGGCAACGGCCGTGATTCAACAACCAACACAAGCACAGGAGAATGCACTGACGGCCTACACGGCCCGCTTTGTACGAACACTCTCAGTGCAACTAACCGAAGCTTTGCAGGAGCGGCTTCAGCCATCGGGGTCCACCTGCTCGGCCATGGAGCGTGCGGAGACAGCCCAGCTCTGGCATGGCACTTCCAATTGGACTCCGTCTCTGGGCGAATTGCTCTCGGGATGCCGTATCTCCAAGATAGACACCACCTCCTCTGGCCGCATGGGGTTCTGGGGTAGGGGATCGTTCCGAAGATTTCATGGGAGAGATACCGATGCACTGACGCTACGTGGTGATGTGTCGACCGCCATGATGGGCACGGACTATCGCTGGAAGACGGGCTGGATGGCTGGCATGATGGTCGCATACAGTCAAGGATCAGGAACCTACCAGCATTCTGATGAGGACGGAGAGATCAGTACGCAGCTAACGGGGATCTATCCGTATGTATCGTATGCGGCTTCGGACTGGGAGATCTGGATGAGCGGGGGCTACGGTTGGGGCAGTGCTGAGTTGCAGGATATAAATCGCGATGTAGCATCACGGTTTGGTGCGGTTGGATTCCAGGGAGATCTGGCATCGGTCCGCACTTCACGATTGCGTTATTATGGAGATGTCCTGCTGACGGATGCAGATATAGAGGAACATCAGAGTGAAGTGATCCGCGTCCGTCTGGGGATGGAGAGTGCGTTCCACATCAGTGAGTGGATTCACCCGTATGTAGAGGCCAATGTGCGCCAAGATGGAGGAGATGCAGAAACAGGGATAGGACTGGAGCTCGGTGGTGGCTTTCGGATTGCTTATCCCGATTGGAAACTTCAGGGAGAGGTGCGCTCGCAGGGTTTAGTGCTCCACAGTGCAGATGGATTTATGGAATGGGGCATATCGGGATCCCTTCAGATCGGCCATCCATCTGAAGGGTTGATGATGCGTGTACGCCCATCGTGGGGGCCGAGCCATCAAAGATCGCTCTATCGTCAGCAGACGATTCTGGATGCAACACCATTACGATCGGCCATGCATCGTACCGAGGTGGAGTTGGGATATGGAATTCCTGTCCGCCGTGGTACTGCTCGATCGATCGTAGGAGTGACTCAATTCCCAAAAGGCAGGCTATTGCGGCTGGGGGGACAACTGAATCCGTGGGATTGGGTGTCGTTTTCGCTCTCTGGGTTACTACATCAGCACCATTCTAGTAGTGGAAATATGAGCCTCCATGTGCAGGCTTCAGTGCGGCATTAGTCATCTTCCTGTGTTAAGATGAGATCGGAGTTGCACCTTTGGACCGAATGATGTGCCCAGATCCAAGTAGGCACAAAACCATAGAGCACGGATCTCTTTTCGTTCCATTTCACGTGCAAATTCGGTGTATCATTCTTTTGCTAGAAAACTCAACGAGATAGAATTGTATGGTAGTGAAGAAAATTCTTCATTACATTTTTAAGGACAAAAACGCACTATAAGAGAGCATCTGAATACACCTCATATTCAATGTGAGGTTTGATCAAGATTTTCTAATGCTCATCCTTCGCAAGCAATTCCGTCACCATCTCCGTCTAGATGGAGAGGATCATCGGATGTAGCCGTGAACCTGCGATACGGGATGGCATCACAACTCGTCCGAAATCGTTTGGAAAGACAGACATACCAATCAGGATAACCCAGATCACAAGTCGTAAGCCACATCATTTTATACTGATTATTGACCGTTTCATATTTTTAAGCATAATGATATGATGTTGGGAAAGAAGAGGAGCATTCCTAGTGCTACAATCATGATCTTTTTTGTTAATTGTCACATGTTGCTTCGTGGTTTTTTGCTGGTGATGACTATTGGGATTGGTGAGACCTTCAGTGGTGCCTTGATGTTGTTTTCACCTATTGAAGTCTATCTTGAATATGTTGAAGTTCTGAATTGAACCATTTATGCATGGATGGAATAGGGATGCAGTACAGTTGACCATCTCTTGCGATGAACCCCTTTTCCACGAATTTACGGAATAGGTTCTTCGCTTTCTTTGTGCTGTACTCTTTCTTGAATTCCGATAGGAGCATCTTTTTTTGAACGGTATCCTCGCACTGATTCCAGAAATGGACTCTGCCAAACAGATCACGTTATCACCATCAAAGTTGCTTAATCGTTGTCTATATTACTGGATGCGTCCTGTCTTCCTAGCTCCATTACTTTGGCCAACCCGTCTGGGGTTATGATGCCTGCATTTTCTTTCAGATAGTCCGAAGCATCTTTCGCGTACGAATGCACATGCTTGGCCCATCCATGGGTTTCCTTGACCATCGCATCAATCTATTCGGTTGGATCGTTTTTGACATCGCCTCAAACATAATCCAATCGTGCATCACGGCATGTTCGGCATCCTCGCTCAAACGCCCCAGGACGTAGATGTGGAAGTTGCTTACAAGCCATGAGCAATAGTAGTGTTGGATTGTTCTAAGAATCAACGCATAACATTCTATCGCGACCCCAAGCGTTCATAAGGCAACTTAGAATTGAGTCCTTTTGACGACAATATGATCAAGACAAGAAATCTTTGCCTTTCAAGATCTTTGAGCGGAGACACTGGATTAACACGGGCTTATCACCATGGGGTTTCTGATGGAACACTATCATTGATAAGGAATATCACACCAAATCTACATCATCGCCCGAGACAGTCCATTTCGAGATGTATTTCCCCACGATGAATATCTCTTTGCCTTGGTAGGCACAATGCTTGGTGCTACATCTTGTAGAAATAGATCGTCATATTTGATTCAATGCCCCCGATGAGGTCCCTTGATCAAGTGCTCAGAACGAGTGTGCATATCCTTGCATTCATCATTGCCCTTGTGCCATTTATTCAGGGCACAGCAGGTGCAAGTAGCCTATCAGCGACCACTTTGACTTCCCACTCTGGATCCTATCTGCAATTTCAACAAGGATCTGAGATCAATCAGGTGGTGCAGATTCGTAATGGTAGCAATCTTCAATTCTTTAATGCCGACTCATTGCATGTGCCATTAAACCCAAATGTATTCAATCAATCTGGGGTCTTTATTTTCCCGACAAATGATGCCAAAAATATCCATTCTATCTTATCAGCATCAGGGAATCTGGAATTAAATAATGCATTGAACTCTCAAACGACGGTTGGTGTGAATCGCCAAAATGCAGACCTTCTCATTCGGATTCATGACTGGGAATCCGTACAAATGGATGAGGGCACATCCAAGCAATTTCAGATATCATTAAGAGCAAAACCCAGTAGTGATGTCGAGATCACTATTTCTCAGTTTACGACACCAGATTTAAGTCATAATCAATCAACGCCTCTCACCTTTACCTCATCTAACTACAACACCCCACAGCCTGTAACAGTTACTGCGGCTCAGGATGCCAATACCGTACACGAAAGCGAACGAATCACACTTACTGCCAGCGGTGCCGAATATGACGGCATGACCAAATCGTTTCCTGTTCAAGTCTTTGATGATGATGTTTCAGGACCAAGAATTATGATGGATCCCCCGAATACATTAAGCTTGATTGATGAAGGTGCTTACGTGGATAGTTTATTTCAAGTTTGGCTTTCAGACGAGCCAGATGAAGATGTAACCGTAACGATTGCACCATTTGATAATCCAGATATTTTGATAAGGTCAAGTTCTACATTAACATTTACGCCTCAAAATTATTCTGAAGAACAGAAGGTCGACATACTGATGGAGATAGATGATGACAATGATGATGAATCAGCACATACAATACTTATGGCTAAGGGTGGAGGGTATGATGGAGTAACGCAACCTTACAGAATTGCCATCTCAGACTCAGATGATGGTTTTAATCCTGATGTTGAATTTGAAAATGGTGATCCGCGTGTAACTGATGTGTTAATGGTAAAAGAGGGTTCATCAAATTCTTTTGAACTCTCGCTTAAAGCATTACCCCCTTCAAATTCTACTATTTCATTTGAATGGTATACGGGGAAAAGAGATTGGGGTCATTATTGCAATGAACCCCCAGCCTCAATCGTTTCATTTCAACCAGAAGATTTAATATTTACACCTTTTAATTATACTACGAAACAAAAGGTGACTGTGACCGCACTAGAAGATGATAATACTGTAAATGAAAAATTGTGTCTTGATTTGCGAAACAATGGAAAGAGAGTGCCTTATGATAACCACATCTGTCCCATCTCAATTATTATACTGGACAAAGAATTAGGATCTAAAATCATCGTAGATGGTCCTCGTAGCGTGAACGAAGGTGATTCTTTGACCTTAAAAGTTAAACTTCAAGGTCAAAAGCCTTCAGGAAATGTGACGGTAGCCATTTCTGACTTTGATAATAAAGATTTGAAACATACAAAACCAACTTTAATCTTTCGCCCAAATAATTTTAACAAACCTCAAGATTTACTCGTTACATCTATTAAAGACAAAACTGCTGATGATGAATTAGGAGAAATCACGTTGAAAGCTTCTGGGCCTAATTATAACGGTGTAACCGAGATCGTAGGCGTGGATATTAAGGACCTTGATGTTGATGAAATCATCGCAGAGGATACGATTCATGTTCAGTTAGGGGTGGTCAATACCGAGGATTTTGGAATTTTTCTGGGATCTCAACCGACTGGAACAGTTCAGGTGAGCATATCAGGACATGCAGGTTCAGGTTTGACCTTAAGTACAGAATCGGTGGAATTTACGCCAAATGAAACCACCTCCACATCGGACTGGAATGATCCGAAGGTAGTTGAGTTAAGCGCTGCTGATGATAAAGACTGGAAGGATGACAAAATCCTACTCACCTTAACGGCCACTGGTAGCGATTACAATGCCATCCCCAAAGATGTCTTAATCATCATTAAACAACCAGATCTTGCTCCTACTTCCATCAGTTTTGAGTTGGCTTCATCCAGTGCTGGTGAAGTTAAAGGAATACACGATGTAGCGTTAACCATTGATCCTGCTCCGACCACACGGTTCACTGCAAATTACTCATTGAGTGGATCGGCAACCGAAAACTCGGACTATTCCATTACGAAATCGGGATCTGTCACTATTGGTGTCGGCGAAACTTCGGTAAACATTCCTGTTAACATTGTAA